>WBXJ01000010.1 GCA_008933045.1 Verrucomicrobiota bacterium | reverse complement strand
GCAATTTGCGCCGGAGAAATCCCGAGTAAATCAGGTTCATCGGAGAGGTAGTTCCCTAAGAGTACTGAATGATTGTGGAATTTGGAACCGGTGCCAATAACCTGTAAATTGAGTTGTTTTGCGGCATCCAGATATTCCTTGGTCTTCGTGCCAACAACGAAATCCACACCCAATTCACGGACTGCGGTAAGATCGGCTTTGGGGACTGAGTAAAAACCGAATTGGATCGGTCGAGGCGAATGGCATCCCCCCAACAGAAGGAGTGCTGCCGATAAAAAGAGTTTGAATCCATCAAACGCAAGGGATCGTCGTGGATTTAGGTGAGGCGGTGTCGCTTCCATCATAGCTACCATTTAGTTATGTCAGATCGCCCACTGATACAAGCCTACTTGATGAGAACGACTCGGTGCGAAGGCATTGTTTGCAACTCATTGTGCGGGTGCGATTTAGGAGGAAGTCGGCGCATGAGCCTGAGGAGTTATTCACAACCTGTGGTGTGTTGAGTGTAAGTCACCACAACGTATGGTGGTTTGTGCTTTACACAAATGCCCTCATAGGGTTGTCTTTTTGCATGTACTTGAAGAGTTTGACCGCGTTGGGTTTTAAATCGTTTGCGGATAAGACCACCATTAACTTTATCCCCGGCGTGACTGCGATCGTCGGGCCGAATGGGTGTGGGAAATCGAATATCTCTGACGCGATCCGTTGGGTACTGGGGGAGCAATCCGCCAAAGCGTTGCGCGGCGGTGAAATGGCAGACGTCATTTTTAATGGGACGGACTCTCGGAAGCCGCTGAGTATGGCGGAAGTTTCGCTGACGATTGGGGATGTGGATGAGGAGCATCTGAAGGCGGCCGGGGTGACAGTTGCGTTCAACGAGGTGACGATCACTCGACGAGTTTTCCGGGATGGTGGCAGCGAGTATTTCGTCAACAAGGTCTCGTGTCGCCTCAAGGATATTCAGCAACTCTTCATGGGAACGGGGATGGGCCGATCCAGTTACAGCATCATGGCTCAGGGAAATATTACGCAGATTATTTCCAGTAAACCCGATGATCGGCGGATGGTTTTTGAGGAAGCAGCCGGTATTACGAAGTTCAAGGCACAGAAAAAAGAATCACTCCGAAAACTGGAACACACCGATCAGAATTTACTGCGGGTGCAAGATCTCATCCGAGAAGTGAAGCGGCAGATTGGATCGCTGCAGCGGCAGGCAGGGAAGGCTCGACGTTACAAACAGATCATGACCGAGTTGCAGTATTTGGACACGCAACTGGCTCGGCATAATTATGATGTGTTGCTGGAGGAGGTTTCGACGAAGGAAGCGAACCTCAAAAAACTTCTGCTTGAATCGGAGATTTGTGAAGAAAGCGTTGTTCGTGGTGAGAATGAAGTGCAGCAACTGCGCGAGCGGATGAGTCAAATCGAAGCCGATTTGCGTGCGACCCAACAGCTCGGACAGGAAGTCAAAGGCCAGATTGACCAAAACGAGAACCGAATTCAGTTCAACGAAGAACGGCTGGTTGAATTGCAGGCTCAAAACGAGAAAGCCTCGACTGATATTGGACAAGCTGAGGAACGTCAGCACGCTGCGGAACACGAGTTGGTCGAGGTCTCCAATCGTTTAACCTTGGCTGTGAAGGACTTGGAGGCGCACCGGAAGGCATTGGAAGCCAAGCACGACGCGTTGCAAGGTGTTGATCTTTCTCTGAGTCAAAAACAGGAGTCTGTGCGCAAGTTTCAATCGGATTTATTCGCCACAGCACAGGGACTCAGCCGCGTCAGGAACGAGATCAATAGTTTGGATCTTCAAAAGCAGGGCAACATCGTGCGCCTCGAAAAACTGCACTCGGAGAAACTCCAATGGATCGAGGAACGCGAAGGTCTCGAAGCCAGATTAGCGGAGTTTGCGGCCACCGCCGAGACCGAGAAACAAAACGTGCTCTCACGTCGGGGAACTGTCGAGGAACGGCAAAAACGGTTGCGCGAGCTTCAAGTTGAATTGAGCGAGGCGAATCAGTCTCTGGACTCTGCGCTCAGGTTGCAGGCCGAAAAAAAGTCTCGTTGCCAGGTCCTTCAACAGTTGCAGACCGATTACGAAGGGTTCAGTGCTGGGGCGGTCGCAGTGCTCAAGGGGACTCGGGGTGTGCTCGGCTCGCTCACGGATAGAATTCGTGTCCCCGATCAACATGTGGCAGCGGTGGAAACGGCGTTGGGCCAACAATTGCAGATCGCGCTGACGGAGCAACCCGAGGTGGTTCAGCAAATCATCACTACCTTGACGACGCAGAAGAAAGGCCGCGCGAGTCTTGTCGCGATTGGGATGATCGCCTCTGTTGAAAGCACAGATCTAGAGGTAGCTGTTCCTGTTGGGGTGGTTCCATTGCTCAGCCTGATCGATGCGGATGAATCCGTGCAACCATTACTGCGGCGGTTAGTGGGTTCCGTTTGCGTTGCGCCTGATCTGGCTTCTGCTGCAGTTGCGTGGCGCGAAAGCAAGGGTGCTTTTGGTTTTGTGACCGCTGCAGGCGAAACGCTTACCAGAGAAGGGGTATTTTCAGGCGGTGCGGGCACAGGCAAAGCTTCAGGTTCGGTTTTGTTGAGGAAAAACCAGGTAATTGAACTTCAGGCGGCAATCGTCCAAATCCAACAGCAAGTGGATGAAGCGAGCAGACGCAAAGGGGCGTTGCAAAGCGAGCAGACCACGCTTCAGGCAAGCCTGCAAGAAGCGCAAACTGAGCTGAGAAGTCAGGAGGTTGCAATCGCCACACATCAAGGTGAGTTCAACGCTTTACAGAACTCTCGGCGAACGCTGCAACAAAAGGTCGAAACGGTCACTCAGGAATTGCAACGCCTCACCGCACAGGAGACAGATGGTCTCTCAAAACGGGATGGTTTGGCGGCGAAGATCACCCAGTTTGAACAACGTGAACTTGAGTTGCAACAAGAGGTGCGCGACGGAACCTCGCATGTGGAGGCACTGCGACAACAACGGGATGCGGCGAACACCACGTTGACGGAGACCAAGATCGCGCTCGCAACCGACGAACAAGTATCAGCCTCATTCCGTCAACAGCAGTCTGGCCTGCAACACCGGTTGCGTGAGTTAAGTCACCTTTTGCAACAACGGCGCACGGAAGTTTCATCCTTCGTCATCCGCAAGGCGCAGTTTGAGGCTGAGATGGTGGACTCACGTTCCAAGATCGAATCGTTACAACATGATCGTGCACAGATTAACGACCAATTGACGGAGCTTGTGTCGCAGAAAAATACGCAAGAATTCGCAGTGCTGGAACGAGAAGAAAACCTGCGTGGTCAACGCCATCGGCAAGGTGAATTACAACGGCACCGTGGCATCGTTGAAGTTGAGCTAGCGCAAAGGAACATGGCTTTGGAGAATCTGCGCCAACGCACACAGGAGAAATATCAACTCGATATCGATACGGTGAGGAGCGAGTGCATCACGATCACCCTCGCATCCGAAGGTGGGGCGCAGGTTGAAACGCTGGCACCGTCGGAAATGCAAGCAAGAGGTCTGTCGACGGACTGGGAGGCAGTTGCTCAGCAGGTGGGTGTGTTACAAAAACGGGTAGAGGAAATCGGCCCTGTCAATTTGGTGGCGATTGATGAATACGAAGAAACCGAACAGCGATATCAGTTCCTGACTGCTCAACATGATGATCTCGTGAAGGCCAAGGAACAATTGATGGATGTCATTAACCGGATCAATACGCAGACGAAGGAAATGTTCCTGGAGACATTCATCAAGATCCGCGACAATTTTAGGATTCTCTTTGTCGAGATTTTTAATGGTGGTAAAGCGGATCTGGTATTGGTGGATGAAGGTGATGTGTTGGAAAGCGGCATCGATATCGTGGCTCGCCCTCCGGGTAAACAGCTTCAAAGCATCTCATTACTTTCTGGTGGCGAGCAAACGATGACCGCTGTGGCGTTGCTGTTCTCAATCTATCAGGTCAAACCCAGCCCCTTCTGTGTGTTGGATGAACTGGATGCTCCATTGGACGAGTCTAACATCAACCGTTTCGTCCGGATTCTCCAGAGGTTCCTTTCGATGTCGCAGTTCGTGATTATTACCCACAACAAACGGACCATCGGAATGGCGGATGTGCTCTACGGTGTCACCATGGAGGAACAAGGGATCAGCAAGATAGTCAGTGTCAAGTTTCACAAATCGGAGGAATCTCATCAGAGCCGAACTGCAGATTCCACACCGCTTGTCCCGCCGGCCCAGATGGTTTCTCTCGAGGAGGATACGGATGTGGTACGATCCCAAGAGCAGACCTTGGAAATTGCGCGAGTTGAATAGCATCATTTGGTTTCGATGAGTGCTTCAGAAGATTTTTTTGAAACGGTTTTGGCTCATTTCCAAAAAGTTCGAAGCACTCAATGGTCGAAGATCCAACTCGCAGGTGAGTGGCTAGGAGAATCCCTTGCCAAAGAGGGCTGGCTTTACGCCTTTGGAACGGGCCATTCGCACCTTCTGGCCGAGGAAGTTTTTTATCGTGCAGGAGGCTTAGCACGCGCTACGCCCATACTTGATCCTCGGTTGATGCTGCACGAAGCGGCTATTCAAGCGACTTACAACGAACGAGAAACTGGGTGTGCTTCGCAGATACTCGATCGTTACCCAGTACACGCAGGGGATGTTCTTATCGTTGCTTCTAACTCGGGACGAAATGCTGTGCCGATCGAGATGGCGATAGCAGGACGGGAGCGTGGTCTAAAAGTGATCGCCATTACCAACCTGAATCACAGCCTCGCTTGGCCGGCACGGCATCCTTCAGGGAAACGATTAGCTGATGCGGCAGACTTAGTTCTGGATACGTGTGGAATCGAAGGAGACGCGGCCACACGTCTTGCCTCGTTTCCCTATCCAGTAGGCTCGCCTTCTACATCGACGGGTGCGTTGTTAATGAACCTCATCATCGTCGCTGGAATCGAATCAGCCGTGCGATTAGGCTACCAGCCAGAAGTATTTATCAGCAGCAACACCGATGGGGATGATCATAACGACCGACTGTTGCAGAAATATCGACCACTGAATCCGCACCTTTGATATGAACACAAAGCAGGGATCGGTCGTCTGCAACTTTTTTTATGACGAGGTGTTTAAGCCAAAGAGACCAGTGTCACACTTGACCCAAAAACTAGACAAAAGAAGCTGCGACTTGCAGATGCACCTGATATGTTAACGCCCAATATGAAAATTCGATCCCGTCGCAACCACGGCTTTACGCTGGTGGAAATCATGATCGTCGTGGCCATTATTGGCCTTCTCGCGGCTGTGGCTATTCCCAATTTCGTCAAAGCCCGCAATACAGCGCAAAAAAATGCGTGCATCACTAATCTGAGGCAGATTAACGGCGTTAAGGAGCAGTGGGCTTTGGAAAAAAGAAAAACTTCCGGAGCAGCCACTGTGGATTCTGAAGTTGATCAATACATTAGCGGTGGTCGCCCTAATTGCCCCGGCGGAGGAACCTATACCTACGGTGCCATCGATGCGGCACCGACCTGCAGCGTTCCAGAACACGCGCTCTGAAGCTTCTAACGCAGTTTTCAGGAACGCTCAGACTATCTCACCCAACGCGCGGTCGGTTTGGTCACGGAGAATGGGATGCGCTGATCGCCGGTCTGCTGGGTGTAAATGGAATACTCAAATGGTTTCTGGCTATAGGATCCCTGTATTATTCGCCGGAGACGGTGCCCCATTTTAAACACCGGCGCAGCGCGGCGTGCCCAGAGAGGTGCCGATGCGATCAGGGTCTGCGTCTCCTTCACAGAAACGGGGAACTGACCTAAGTTTTGTCCCGTTTCTGTAAACGTTGAGGTGTAGGCACCTAGCACCGCCATTCGAAGCGGCACGCGCAATGCCCGCAGCATCCAATCCGCGTCTCCCAAAGCGCGGTAGGTTGGATCGAAGTACAATTGATGCTGATCCAACACTGACCGACGCATAAAGGTTCCAGCCGTAAAAGTGCAGAGGTTCGAACAGACCTTTGTATAATAATACCAGGGCAGATTAACTTTGCGAAAACATCGGAACTCTCCAGAAGATTCGACAATCACGACATCCCCAAACACCACATCTACTTCAGGATTCACCTCGAAGAAATCGTGAACTTTTTCGAGAGCTCCCGGCAGGTATTGTTCGTCGCAATTGAGATAGGCAAGATAATCACCCGTTGCTCGTCTGAGCCCACGGTTGACGCCGTCATACATGCCCGCATCTTTTTCCACAAAAGTTCGCACCCTCGAATCCGATGGCAGCCAATCCAAAGTCCCGTCGTCAGAACCCGCATCTTGCACTATATGTTCCAACACCATTGCCTGATCATGAACTGAAGCGATACAAAGCTTGAGCCACTCTGAGTTGCGATAACTCGGAGTGATAATCGAGAAACTGGATCGGTTCATGGTCTCGCGCTGATCATTCTGTGAAGGGTCTTTATAAGTTCAACTCCAACCCAGTGCCAAGCCCGAACGAATGGGAATCGAATCGGTTTTGGCGAAATTTCAATTGACGATCGGCGCGAATCCAGATGCCATGTTATTCTTAATAGAAACAATCAATGAACTTAACAATTTTCACGACGGCCTTGGCGATGCTTGTTGCCGCATTCACTCTCTCCGCAGCAGATTCAGCGGTCTCAACCACCGACAGTCGCGTTTTCGAGATGCGGGTGTATTATTCTCCGGAAGGCAAATTACCTACCTTGGAAGGTCGATTCCGGGAGCATACCACGAAGCTTTTTGCGAAACACGGCATCGAGAATATCGGCTATTGGGTTCCCATCGATAACAAGGAGAATAAGCTGGTTTATGTTCTTGCCTATCCCAACCGCGCCGCACGCGACGAGTCATGGAAGAGTTTTATGGCAGATCCCGAGTGGAAAGCAGCTCAGAAGGAGACGGAGAAAAATGGACGCATCGTCAGTAAGGTGGAATCGTACTACATGCAACTTACGGATTACTCACCCAGCCCAAAAGCGGATGTGGATAAAGCAGGCCGGGTGTTTGAGCTTCGCACTTATACCGCAACAGCCGGGAAGTTAGGCGATCTTAACAAACGATTTCGGGATCATACCGTGAACCTTTTTCAAAAGCATGGCATGAAGAATATTGCCTATTGGAACCTGATGTCAGATCAGAAGGGTGCTGAGAACAAACTGGTTTATATCATTTCGCACCAGAGCAAGGCTGCTGCGCAAAAGTCTTTCGATGCTTTCCGCCAGGATCCGGCATGGATCTCAGCAAGGGCTAATTCGGAAAAGAACGGCGGATCACTCACAGTTGATGGCGGTGTGCTTTCGGAATTCCTCAACGCAACGGATTACTCCCTCATCAAGTAATTCTTGGTGCACCCATGAAGGAAGACCCCTCAGCTTCACGACGCGGGTTTCTGCGTAATTTTGGCTTTGGCTTTGGTGGGGGTGTCCTTCGCGTGGGAGGAATGCTTGGCAAGCTGGAAAAAATAGCCGAAGCGGCGCAGAATTTGGATCGGAAGGTGGGATTTGCGTTAGTGGGTCTAGGCTCGTTAGCGACCAATCAAATTGCGCCAGCACTCTTAAAATCCAAATACTGTTCACTCGCGGCTGTCGTGAGTTCCGATCCTCAAAAACTGCAGCGATGGTCAACCCAATATAAGCTGCCCGAAAATTGTCTCTACAGTTATGAGACGTTTGATCAGATCGCATACAATTCGGCTGTCGACGTGGTTTATATTCTGCTCCCGAATTCGATGCATTCCGAATTTACGGTTCGGGCTGCACACGCAGGCAAACACGTGCTCTGCGAGAAACCCATGGAGGTTTCTGTTGAGAAATGCGAGCGGATGATTGAAGCCTGCCAAAGTGCCGGAAAACAACTCGCCATTGGCTACCGTTGCCAGTTCGAGCCGCACCATTTGGAGATGATCCGTCTCGCTCGTCAGCAAGTTTATGGTCCGGTCAGACTGATCGAGGCCAGCTTCGGGTTTCGGTTAGAGGGTGCCGAACAATGGCGACTCAAACGTGAATTGGCTGGGGGCGGTGCGCTCATGGATGTGGGTATTTATGCCTTGCAAGGTGCCCGCTACCTCGCCGGCGAAGAACCTATCGAAGTTACCGCTCACGAAACCAAGTCCGATCCTGAGAAATTTAGCGAAGTGGATGAGTCGATTTTCTGGACACTCAAATTCCCCAGTGGCCTGATCGCAAATTGCGCCACAACCTACTTGGTTCCGGGGATGAACCGGCTTTGGGCCGGAGCTGATCAAGGGTCTTTTGAACTCACGTCAGCTTTTGGCTACGACGGGCAGAAAGGCCAAACCCACAAAGGACCTTTCTCATTTCCAGCCACTGATCATTTTGCCGTTCAGATGGATGATTTTGCCCAGTGCCTCGCCACGGGAAAAAAATCGAAGGTCTCTGGGGAAGAAGGTTTGCGTGATGTTAAAATCATCACGGCTATTTACGAGTCGATCAAATTGGGCGGCCAACCCGTGCAGCTTTGCTGACCGGTTGAAAATCTAATCCACGACAGCCAGATCCATGTCCCGGCTGTAGTAAAGAATCCGTCCACAATTGGGACAGCCTACTAAGTCAGCTTGGTTTTTGCAGGATACCACTTCTTGCTGCGGAAGTTTCATGTGACACCCGCCACAGACACTATGCTGAATGCCTACCACCGCGTTGCCACCTTTGTTCTTACGTAACCTCACATACCGCGAAAGCACATCCGAATCCAATACATCTTGAAGTTGAGAATAGTCGGACTTTAACTCATCAATTTGCCGATTCAATCGCACCTCACGATTTGCTAATTCGGCAACCTGCCCGTTCATATATTTTTGGGCTTCGCTTGCGACCCGAGCGGCTTCAGCTTGCAATTTCAGGGCTTCCTCCGCGAGTTCCATCAGCACCAATTGCTGTTCCTCCAGTTGGTAGATTGCCTTTTTGCAAGATTCCATTTCATTGCCAAGGGCCTTGTACTCGTCGTTCTTCTTGGTCTGAAATTGTTGCACCGAGTACTTCTCGATCTGCGTTTTTTTAGACTCGACCTCGAGTTCCAACCGTTTTTTTTCGGACTCGATCCCGTGTGCTTTGAGTTTGGCTGCTTCGAAGCCAGATTGACCCTGACGCGCCTTATCCTGAAGCTGAGTGCGTTCCGGCGCGATATGGGCGAGATCCTGTTCTACGCGCTGAATTTTGCGATCGCGGTCTTGCAGAATCAATAAGTTTTCGATGACAGGAAGCATGGTCTCAAATTATCTGGAATGAACGGTAACGAGCCGGTTACCTCAAGTCAATCACCACGTCGGATTTCCTCAAATTGAGTTTTCTTTTTTGCAATTGATCGGCACCCAGTGACGGATTCGTCGTGTCCGCGCTGGCGATTGTAGAAGATTTTTATGTAAGGCGAAAATTTCGGCTCGGGCCTAGCGGCGGGTTGCGAAGTCCTGCCGATTAAAGCAGGTTGGCCACAATGCCCAGCTCCTGGGCCACGGCTTTGGCCGATTTCCGGCTGTTCTGTCAGTTTTGGACGGCTTCCAGTTTAAAGGTCTCACCGAATTTGCGCGGCGTTTTGACCGACGTTTCGTCCTTAGCTTGCATGGTTCATTGTTCGCCCAATTCACGGTTCGTCAATTCGAAGCAATCTCAAAGGGACATTTCCCCCTTGGGGCCGCCAGTTGCGGGTGTGATTATTAAATTTGCGGCTTAGGTTTCGCCGTTCGCTGTGGAAAAAGTTCCTGAAAAAATCTTGCTAATCACTGGTCGAATGGGATTCAATCCCCACTCTTGCGGGATGCCTCGGTAGCTCAATGGTAGAGCAGTTGACTCTTAATCAATTGGTTCACAGTTCAAGTCTGTGCCGAGGCACCATTTTCGTTAGTTCGCTTCCGGTTGGTTGGATTTTTTGCTCAGGTCAACGAACGTCCTTGTTGCACCCCAAACTTCGCTCGGATATCTGTTGGGGAGTCAACACTCGCTTATGATGCATCGTTTTTTGCTTTCAACTCTTGTCGTAGGGTTCGTTACTTGTGCGGGGATCGCCGAAGTTAAAATGCCTTCGTTTCGACCGCAGGAGATTGATGGTCGTGTGGAGATTGGCTACGGGTTGGCCATCGCTGATGTGGATGGCGACGGGCGACTCGATATTCTATTGGCCGATAAACGCCAGATTGTCTGGTATTCCAATCCGGATTGGACGAGGCATCTCATCGCAGAGAACCTCACCGCATTGGATAACGTCTGCGTTGCTGCTTCTGATATTGATGGTGACGGCAAGGCTGAGGTCGCCGTGGGGGCTGGGTGGAACCCTAACGATACGGTGAAGAGTGGGGCTGTTTTTTATTTGCAACCTCCTGTCAATCGCCGCGAACGCTGGACTCCGATTGAGTTGCCAAAGGAGCCTACGGTTCACCGCATGAGATGGATGAAATCTACGAGTGGTGCTTCTCAACTTGTGGTGTTGCCGTTGCATGGGCGAGGGAATCAGGGAGGTAATGGCGAAGGGGTGCGTATGCTGGCGTACTCAGTGCCGAAGGATGTGCGGCAACCATGGCCGACTGAGGTCGTGGACGCCTCGCTTCATATGACCCACAACTTTGAGCTAGTCGACTGGAATTCCAAACGAGGCGATGAGTTGTTGGTGGCTGGAAAAGAGGGGGTGTTCTTACTCGATCTTCACAACGGTAGCTGGATTCGGAAGGCGTTGGGTGGGAATTCGCAAGGGCAGGTTGATTTTATTGGGGCGGGCGAAGTGCGTTCTGGAGTGGTGATGAACGGGAGACGATTTCTGGCGACAGTTGAACCCATGCACGGGAACCAAGCTTGTATCTACCTTGAGCCTCCATCAAACAACACGACATCCCTCTGGGAACGGGTTGTCATTGACAAGGATTTGGTGGATGGACACGCGGTCGCGTGCGGAGACTTAGCGGCACAAGGTCAAAGCCAAGTGGTCGTCGGTTGGCGTGGAAAAAAGCAGGGCGATTCGATCGGTCTAAAACTTTATTGGAGCGAGGATGCCTCGGGTCGTGCTTGGAAATCAGTTGCTATCGATTCCGGAAAGATGGCCTGCGAGGATGTGGCACTGGCTGATCTCAACGGCGACGGAAAGCTCGACATTATTGCCTCCGGACGTTCCACCAAAAACGTGATGATTTACTGGAACGAAGGAGCGCGATGAGTGAGGCAGCACGCTTTAAGCTTCGACTAGCACGCCTGGTTGAGGTTGGACGATTTTTATTTTTGGATGACGTTCGAGAATAGCTTTCTCGAACCACATCCGGGATTCTTCGGATCCGTGACCCAGTAAAACGGTTCTCGGATTTACTTGACCGACAAAGTCGAGCAGATCCTCGCGGTTCGCGTGGGCCGTGAGGTCGAAGTCTTCAATTTGACACTGCTTCGTTAATTCACCACCGGAAGGACTGAACAAAAATGTTTCGCCGTGCTTGGCAGCCTTCAGACGGCCACCGGCGGTATCAGGATCCGCATAGCCAACGAAAAAGATGGCGTGTTTTGGATCGCCTGCCATCCGCATTGCGAGATCGTGAGCAGCAGTTTTTTCCGACATCATCCCAGCGGTAACAACAAAAATACGCGGTGTGTTCAGGCGCATTTTTTCAGATTGGCCTTTTTCCAAAACAATTAAATTCAACGCATCGGTCAGCTTCAGGCCCGTGTGGTTACGGTTAGCGCGGTGAGCCTGAAGGTCGTAGATTTCCGTGAATACTCGGCCTAATCCCCCAATGTAGATCGGCTGGTTTTGCACCTGACCTGACCTCATCATGAGTGCGAGTTGAGCGAGGATTTCCTGGGTTCGACCTAACGCGAAAACTGGAATCAAAATACAACCGCGACGTTGAATCACGCTTTGAATGGCTTTGGCCAACCGATCAACCTCTGCTTCGCGAGTAAAACCTACCGGCGTCATCCGGTTTCCTCGAGTGGTCTCCATGATAAGCACATCCGCTCGCACGTCGGTGAAACGGGCGGCTTTGAGAAGCGTTTGATCGCGGAAACAGACGTCCCCAGTGTAAAAAAGCGTTTCCTTGCTGCCGCGCACCATAATCCCCGCCGAGCCCAGAGCATGGCCCGCATCGTAGAATTCCAAGGTTGGTGAGGCAAAGCCCGCGCGGGTTTTGCTGAAGGCGGCCCACTCGACTTCTCGATTGTAACGAAACCCTTGGAAAAGGTGCGCCGTTTCGTCGATCTCATCATGCGTGAAGAGAGGGTATTCTTGGATGCCCAACTCTTCCTTCTGCCGCATCATGACATTGACCGAATTATGGAGCACTCGTTCCACTAGGAAGTAGCTCAACTCGGTCATCAAAACATGGGCTTTTGGGAAGTATCTTTGAGCCATCGGCAGCGACCCGACGTGGTCATGATGACAATGGGAGATGGCGATCGCATCGACATCCTCATTCTTGATTTCCTCGTAAAGAGGCATGCTGGCGTGGCCCTCGAGTTTGGGGTGCGTGCCAGCGTCCATCAACAGACGATGGCCATCAATTTGCACATACCAAGCACTTGCACCGATATCCTGACTGGGATTCAAATTCCGAATCTGCATAAAACACACTAACGGAGTTCAACTCTCCGTGGCAATGTTAGGTTCGGAGTGATTTCACGGATCAATGATGAGGTGTAAAAAGAGTCGTGTTTAGCTTGGTCAATGCGTGGATCCACAGCCGCAAGTTACTGGACTCGACGTCACCGTTTCGGGATCATAATTCAAAATCGGCGAGAGCCATCGCTCAAGTGTCGGAAGATCCAATCCCTTGCGGAGGTGGTAGTCCAACACTTGGTCACGTCCGATTTTTCCGACCCCAAAATACTTCGCCTCGGGATGAGCAAAGTAAAGTCCACTTACACTGCTGGCTGGCCACATGGCGAAACTTTCGGTCAGTTTAATCCCTGTGGCTTTTTCTACGTCAAGGATGTCCCAGATGATTTGTTTCTCCGTATGATCTGGGCAGGCTGGATAACCGGGGGCAGGGCGAATGCCTCGATACTTTTCTTTAATCAACTCTTCGTTGGACAGGTTTTCACCAACCCCATAGCCCCACTCCTCGCGCACGGTTTTGTGCAAACACTCAGCGAAGGCTTCGGCTAGGCGATCGGCGAGTGCTTTCGTCATGATGGAGTTGTAGTCATCGTGGTCAGCCTCGAACTTCTTGGCCAACTCGTCCACGCCGTGCCCTGTCGTCAAGGCAAACAGTCCAATATGATCGCTTAATCCAGTTTCCTTGGGCGCGATAAAATCTGCCAACGCGTGGTTAAATTCAGTCGGCTGTTTCTCCATCTGCTGCCGAAGTGTATGGAATGTTGTTAGGACTTTGTTTCGCGTCTCATCTGTATAAACCTCAATGTCATCTCTTACGGAATTTGCCGGGAACATCCCATACACCGCGTGTGCATTAAATAGGTTTTGTTCGACGATTTGGTTGAGGAGTTTTTGAGCATCGTCGTAGAGCTCTCGGGCTTTTGACCCCACTGTTGCGTCCTCAAATATCGCAGGAAATCGCCCGCGTAATTCCCAGGTATGAAAAAAAGGAGACCAATCAATGAATGGAGCGATTTTCTCTAATGAGAAGTTTTTGAGAATACGAACCCCCGTCTGAGTAGGTTGGGGGATGTCATCGGGTCGCCAGTCGATTTTCGTCTTTCGTAATCGTGCTTCGCTGAGGGGCAACAAGGAGCGGAGCGTGCGGGTGGAGTGGTGGGCGTGCACCAATGCCGTTTGATCTTCACGATTTTTCGCCGCAAATTTTTCTCGCAGTTCTGGGTTCAATAATTGCGCAGCAACACCCACCGCTCTTGAGGCATCAAGCACATGGAGCACCGGATGTTGATAGGACGGAGCGATTTTGATGGCAGTGTGGGCTTTGCTCGTCGTGGCTCCACCAATCAGGAGGGGTGTGGTGAAACCTTGTCGTCGCATTTCTTTGGCAACATGGGTCATTTCCTCCAGCGAGGGTGTGATCAATCCGCTCAGGCCAATTAAATCAACGTTCAACTTGCGTGCAGTATTGAGAATTTTTTCGCAAGAAACCATGACTCCTAAGTCAATAACTTCGTAGTTATTGCAGGCCAAAACTACCCCGACAATATTCTTTCCAATGTCATGCACGTCGCCTTTGACGGTGGCCATCAGGATCTTACCTTGAGCTCGTCCGCTTCCGGTTCGTTTCTTTTCCTCCTCCATGAATGGCAGCAGGTGAGCGACGGATTTTTTCATGACTCGCGCACTTTTCACCACTTGAGGCAGGAACATTTTTCCAGCTCCAAAAAGATCACCCACGACGTTCATTCCAGCCATGAGCGGTCCCTCAATCACTTGAATGGGCTTATCATATTTGAGGCGCGCTTCCTCTGTGTCGCGTTCAATGAAATCGACGATGCCTTTGACTAAGGCGTGGCTCAAGCGTTCTTCCACGGAGCCTTGGCGCCACAGCTCAGCCGCAACCTCGACAGTGTCCTTTTTTTTGACCGACTCGGCAAATTTGATCAGTCTTTCGGTGGCGTCATCGCGTCGGTTGAGCAGCACATCCTCAACCAGTTCCAGCAAATCTTTAGGAATCTCTGCGTAAACTTCGAGCAACCCTGCGTTGACGATTCCCATATCCATTCCTGCGTTAATGGCGTGGAATAAAAACGCGGAGTGCATCGCTTCCCGCACCGCGTTGTTGCCTCGGAATGAGAATGAAATATTGCTGACACCACCGCTGACTTTGGCGTGCGGTAAGTGCTTTTTAATCCACCGAGTTGCCTCGATGAAATCCACAGCGTAATTATTATGTTCATCCATCCCTGTGGCCACGGTCAGGATGTTCGGATCAAAAATAATATCTTGGGGCGGAAACCCAATTTCTTCGGTCAAGATTTTGTAGGATCTTGCGCAGATTTCACATTTTCGTTTTGCGCTGTCGGCTTGACCTTGCTCGTCGAACGCCATTACCACGACCGCTGCTCCGTACCGACGAATTAACTTAGCCTGCTCTTTGAATTTGGCTTCACCTTCTTTAAGGCTGATCGAGTTCACGACTCCTTTTCCCTGCACACATTGCAGACCAGCCTCCAAGACGGACCATTTCGAGCTGTCGATCATGATCGGCACCTTTGAGATATCTGGCTCCGTTGCGATGAGGTTCAGAAAATGGGTCATCGCTTTCTCCGAATCAAGCAACCCCTCGTCCATGTTGATGTCGATGATCTGAGCTCCATTCTCCACTTGCTGCCGAGCGATCGCGAGTGCCTCCTCATAGTGGCCACCCAAGATGAGCTTCGAGAACTTGGGAGATCCGGTCACATTGGTTCTCTCACCAATATTCACAAAATTTGTTTCTGGACGCAGTGTCAACGCGTCCAACCCGCTCAGGCGTTGGAAAGGTTCGACCTTCGGCACGAGGCGCGGAGGGACGGACTTCACAGCATCGGCGATCGCGCGAATATGCGCGGGAGTCGTGCCGCAACAGCCACCCACGATGTTCAACCAACCCGCCTCTGCCCATTCTTTGAGCTGAGGAGCGAGTGTTTCTGGCGTCTCTGGAAAACCCGTAGGTAGCAAGGGGTTAGGCAAACCTGCATTCGGATAGCAACTAACAGGAACAGGTGCCAGGTGTGCCAATTCCTCGATCAACGGACGCATCTCGTTGGGGCCCAACGCGCAGTTCATTCCGACACTTAATAGAGGGACATGCGAGATGGAGTTCCAAAAAGCTTCCACGGTTTGCCCTGTCACCCCGCGAACGCCTCCCGGTTGAATAAAAGTGACCGATGCCATGATCGGCACACGAAAACCCACTTCATCAAAATATTGTTCGATGGCGAAAAACGCGGCTTTTGCGTTCAAAGTATCGAAAATGGTCTCCACGATCAGGATGTCCGCACCACCGTCGATCAACCCGCGAATCTGTTCACCGTAGGCGGTGACCAATGCGGCATAAGTCACACCTCGTGCTGCGGGATTGTTGACGTCCGTCGAGATAGAGGTCGTCCGTGTGGTAGGTCCCAATGCTCCCGCTACCCAACAGGTGCGCCCAGGCTGCGCCGCCATCACGGTATCCGCCGCCGCTCGGGCACGTTGTGCGCCGGCCACATTGAGTTCGTAACCCAGTGATTCCATGCCGTAGTCAGCTAAGGAAATAGATTGGGAATTAAAAGTATTGGTCTCAATGATATCCGCTCCAGCCTCTAGATACTGGCGGTGAATCTCTTCGATCACTTCAGGGCGGGTGATATTGAGTAAATCATTGTTACCTTTTAGGTCTCGTTGCCAATCTTGGAAGCGATTCCCGCGAAAATCATTCTCGTCCATCTGATAACGCTGAATCATCGTTCCCATCGCACCATCAATGATGAGAATTCGCTCTCGAAGCAATTGATGCAGGGCTTCGGTTTGTTGCTCACGGCGTGAAGACGTCATGAAATAACTGTATCAGATGAACAGAGGAGAAACAAGATTAAATCAACGTATCCAGATGCGTTGATTCGATAATTAAGTGTTCTTGATCGATTCACGTTGAACCCGATCAGTGCCTTTCTATACGATGCACGCATGGGAAACAAACGCCAAGTTGAAACACCCACCCGGAACAAACCCGACCACGTCCAGAATTCTGAGAACCTGACCGGGGCGGAGCAGGGGAGTCGCCGAGCGTTTTGGGTGATCCTTGTGTTGGTAGGGCTGGCGTTCTCTGCCTCGACCTATTTGGGTTGGGCTGCTTGGAAGGGAGGTGGAATCGCAGGGTGTGGTCCTGATTCTCCCTGTGATCAAGTCTTGAGCAGTCGGTGGGCTTATTTAGGTCCGTTACCTGTGAGTTGGGGTGCGGTTTTAGTAGACGCACTTTGGATGCTGGGGTTGTTGAAACTCACCTCAGGTTCCCAGAGTTTGGTGTCTCGCAAGTTGGTTTTGGCTTGTGCAACGCTCGTCAGCGTCTCGGCGTTATGGTTTATCGGGCTGCAAGTGATCGTGATCAAGGCGATCTGTCCCTATTGTATGTCGGCTCATGTGTTCGGGTTGACGGCATCGGTGCTGACCTTCGGTAAACTTTTTCGAATTGTCCCCCGACCGATGATTCTTGTGGGTAGCTGCCTGTTACTCGCAGCGGGGTTGGGAGTCGCTCAGGTCTATGTCCCTCACACCTCGCAGCATGCGAGCGTTGTCCCACAACTCGCACAACCACCCGCAACTCCATCGGTTGAGCGGGTTCTATCCCTTTATAACGGAGCGTTCAAGCTGAAGCCTTCGGAGCTCCCGATGATGGGGGCGACCAATGCAAAGTATCTCATCGTTAGTTTGTTTGATTACAGTTGCCATCACTGCCGCCAGATGCACGGCTTTCTGAAGCAGCAGTTGACGAATTATGCTGGGCAGTTTGGAGTGATTAATCTCCCCATGCCTCTCGACGGTGCTTGCAACTGGATCGTGAAGCAAACCCCAAAAGCTCATGTGAACTCCTGTAGTTATGCCCAAATTGGACTGGCGGTTTTTTTAGCGGCACCGCATCAATCGCACGAGTTTGACGACTGGCTCTGGACCGGAGAGAACCCGCCGCCGATAGATCAGGTTCGTCGGAGAGCGTCCGAACTCCTTGGTGCTGAACGTCTCCAGCGCACCTTGACGAATGAGTGGATCAAGCTTCGAATTCAGGAAGATATTTCGCTCTATGCCTCGAACTACGCCAAAGTGCGAAAAGGGCAGATGCCTCAATTGATTATCGGCGATTTAGTTTCGGTTGGGGTTATCAACCAACAGTCAGCGTTTGACGAGATGATCACGCAGCAATGGGGGATCACGAACCGATTGACTCAGGTTCGTTCCCCATGAAACGCTCCGTTTCACAAGCGACGGTCGACTTATTTGAATTCGAGAAAAAACTGAGTGCTCGCCAGCTTGTTCGTATTGCAGGAGTTGATGAAGCCGGTCGTGGGCCGTTAGCGGGGCCGGTGGCTGCTGCTGCCGTGGTTCTACCCTCAGTTTGGTACCAACAAGGGTTACCCGTTGCACTGCGCGGTCTCAATGATTCTAAGCAACTGACGGAGTCTGAGCGCGAGCGGTTTTATGAATTGATCATTTCCTCAAGCGAGGTTGAGTTCGCGATCTCTTTGGTGGAGGCCGATGAAATCGATCGCATCAACATCTTGCGTGCGAGTTTGTTGGCAATGAACCGTGCATTACGTCAGCTTCGTTCTACCCCGGATCATGTACTCGTGGATGGAAACCAAAAGACATCCACGGAATGGGATCAAACGGCAGTGGTGAAGGGGGATTCCCGCAGTTACTCCATTGCGGCGGCCAGCGTGCTAGCGAAGGTCACACGTGACCGCGTGATGCTTGAGCATGATGGCCGCTATCCGTGTTATGGATTTGCGAGTCACAAAGGCTACGGCACGCCTCAACACTTGGCCGCGCTCGCTGTCCATGGCCCTTGTCCGATTCATCGGCGCAGCTTCGCGCCCCTGCGACCTGTGAACCTCGAACTTTTTTGAATTATGCTTTTGCGATGGTGGAACGAGAGAAAATGGCGATATTTGCCCGAACATTTGCGCACGGGGAGAAGAGGGGAGGAGGCTGCGCGAAGGTTCTTGAGGCGGCAAGGGTTACAGTTTGTATTCGCGAATTTTAAGGCCAGACGAGGTGAAATTGACCTCATCTTTCGAGATCAACTTTCGCTAGTTTTTGTCGAGGTTAAAACCAGATCCTCGGAGGACTGGATCAGGCCCGCTGCTGCTGTGGATGCGGATAAAGAACGAATTCTTTCTGAAGCGGCGTTGCAGTATTTACGCCTTTTGGGTCAACCACTCATTAGTTTTCGGTTTGATATCGTCGAGGTTTTGATGCGAGATGGAATGGTGGGGGAGATACGGCATTTACCCAACGCTTTTCCGCTCTCAGAACCGCTTCGATATCTGCCATGAAAAAGGCGCGGAACCGAAGTTCCGCGCCTGAATAAAAACCAGCGATTACAACGCGAATTTTTTGAGAAGGTCGGCGTTGGGTGTTTTGCCTTTGAAGGGAAGGATGTCAGGAATGACTTGCACATCCGTAGTAGTTTTGAAAGGTAGAGGGCTATCATCAAAGGTCAGCTCGACAAAAAAGGCCTTCCAACCCTTTTCAGGAGTGGGGACGGTGCCCACCCAGCGGTTGTCGTCGGTGAGCGCGAAATCCGTACTCGTCCAAACTTTGCCGATGGTATCGACTCGAAAATCTCGTGCAGTGGGATTGCTAGCTTGCCAAAGCTTCGCACTCTTGGGTCGCTTGGAACTGGTGACGTTATAGGAGCCGTTGCTCTTCACTCGCCAATCAATGGTCGGGAGGGGTTTATTATAAATAATGGCTCCGTAGTTAGAAATCAAACTCTCCACGGCATCAGTTCCGTTGAGGGAGTGGTCACCATTTGGGACGTAGCGCTGATACTTGACGCCGGGGAGCTTGTGGAAATAGAATTGTGATGAATCTGGGAGGAAAAATTGGTCCCCGGAGGCGTTGATCATGAACTTCGGCATTTTTAGTCGTTCGAGGTATTGATACGGTTCCTCAATTTTCATGAGGTCTTGATATTTTTGAGTGTGAAATCGATCCATGATCCCCATCGCGACATAATCACCGACAGCCGGGGCCCAGAAGCCGTAAGCTTCGTAGTGGTGGATGAAGGAGGGCATGATATTTAACATATCAATCACAATTGGGATGATGCCGATGACCCTCTTATCAACACAGGCGGTGGTCCAGGTGGTCCAGCCTCGTTTGGAACCTCCAGCGATCACAAAACCATCGATTTTAAGATTGCCGCCCTCGGGTTTGCTGCAGAAGTCCACGACTGTATCCATCGCTCGCACAGCACTCTTGGTCATTGGTAGGCGGGCGGGCCATTTCTCGTCGCCTGTGCGAATAAATTTGTCCCACGTAAAAGCGATCAACGAATCTTCCACTCGCGGTTCACCGTCACCCTTGAAAGTGAGCGGTTGGTTAGGAACCATTTTTAATTCAGTCACAACTGAGCCAGTCAGCAGGGCTGCCTGAATCAGCATGTCATCGGGCTTCTCGGATGGCTCGCTCGAGTTGCGTCCACCTGTGATCATCAGCAGGCTCTTGGAAGATTTCACTTGGGGGGGTTGGATAATTGTCATCCGATGCGTCCAAATCGGTCGGTCTACCTCGTTGGTCGTGAGCCACGATTGTGAAGTCATGTCGATGATGTGAGCCTTGGCTCCCTTCACCTCAACAGTTTTGATCAGGCGATAAGTGTATGCCGGGTCTGGTTGAGCGATGTAACGGTCGAGTGCGGTTTCGGCTGCAAACAACGAACCGCAACCCAGTAAAAGCCAACCGACGGCTAGCAGTTTTGGAAAAAGTAGTTTCATGTGATTCCCTTCCGACTGTAGAGATTCCTCGTGGCTCGTCAATTCAAGTCCATCGTGTGGAGAATTCATGGGGAGAGAAGATTATCAGTGCAAAATTCCTCCTTTTTGGTTTCATCTTTGCTCGTGCTTTGCTATTGAGGATCAAATTATGCGTAGGTTTTTGCGACTAGTCCTTGGGTTGTGCGCTCTGTTTCTGGTCACTGTAACCGGATGGGGCGTGGATTTTAAATTGACGAATGGTGATTTTTATACGGGCTATGCAGCCTCGATCACTGATGATGGATTAGTGGTTCGGTTGGAGAAAGGTGGGTTTTCTCCTCGCGTTGGCTGGGGCCGATTGTCCCAAGAAACGTTGAAGGAAATCGCTAAGGACGCCAATTCTCCTGCGGCAAAGCTTGCCATTCCATTTATTGATAAAACACAGCAAGAACGACAAAGCGAACCCTCTGCAAAGAAAATGGTGACAGTGAAAGATGTTCCCCGAGTTCAACTGCCCACGGGTAAACAGAAGTTTTTGCCTGCGTTAGGAACACCGGTGGGCTTGCTAATTTTGTTCGCTCTTTATTTGGCTAATCTATATGCGGCAGCCGAGATTGCTCGTTTTCGGTCCCGACCCGTATTCGTTGTTGTGGGGGTTTCAATGCTCTTTCCAATCGTAGGGCCGATTTTGTATCTCATAGTTCCGGACGACTCCTCGGGTGGAGAATCCACAGAGGGCAGTGGAGCGGTAGCCTCCGTTGCTACACCAACTGCAGTGGAGGAAAAGAAACCTGCCCCGGGAGCGTTGGGTGTGGCGGGGCATGGCAAAGCAGCGGCGGTAGATCATGGGCCACAAGTTTTCAAACGGACTGATACCACTTTCGATCGCCGATTTTTTGAAACAAAGCTTTCTGGGTTCTTTCGAATTGTGCCGACCGATGGGGATCGAGATAAAGTGCTCGTGTTCCGCACACCGAAAGTAGACTACACGGCGCGACGGATCAGCCGTATCACAGCCACTGAAATCCACTTACAATTGCTGCAAGGCACGACGGAGGTGGGGGTTCAATTTGATTCCATCATTGAGCTCACGGTACGGCATAAAGACGCGAAATAAGGAGACATCATGGAGACACGATACCGGTCGGTTTTGCTGTTCGGTGCCCCGGGATCCGGCAAGGGAACCCAAGGTAAAATCTTGGGAACTATTCCGAATTTCTATCATTGTGCTTGCGGCGATATGTTTCGCAATCTCACGATTGATCATGATTTGGGCCGCATTTTTATTGAGTATTCTAGTCGCGGAGAACTAGTTCCAGACGAGCTAACGATTCGGTTGTGGCGCGATAATATACGCTATGCGGAACAAAGCGGTCGTTTCGCCCGAGAGCGAGACACGTTGGTGCTCGACGGGATTCCGCGTAATCCGCACCAAGCAGTAATGCTTGCCGAGACGCTCGATGTGAAAGCTTTGATCAATCTGACATGCCCCGACCTGAGTAAGATGATCGAGCGACTTCAGCGTCGTGCACTGCGGGAGAATCGACTTGATGACGCAAATTTGGATGTCATTAAAAAACGGTTGGAGATTTACGAACGCGAAACAAAACCCGTGCTAGATCATTATGGTTCAGCCTTGGTTCACACCGTTGATTCGACGCAAAGTCCAATGTTCGTGTTGCGCAACATCCTCGATATTCTGGCTCAAGTTTAAGGTCTGAGCATGGCTCGCATCCGGATACTTTTTTTTGGCACTCCGGAGATTACGTTACCAACGTTACGAGCTCTGCGGGAGGCGTCTTTTGTTGAACTGATTGGAGTGGTAACACAACCGGATAAACCCAAGGGACGCGATCTTAAGTTAGAACCACCGGCCGCAAAAATCTTTGCGCTCGAACACCAAATTCCTTATTGGCAACCGATCAAGGCTCGAGACGCTGAATTTCTAGAGCAGGTGCGGTTGCTTTCGCCCGATGTCATTGTGGTGTTCGCCTACGGACAGATTCTTCCTCAAGCACTACTTGATCTACCTCCTTGGCATTGCCTAAACCTTCACACATCTCTCCTGCCTAAATACCGAGGGGCCGCGCCGATCCAATGGGCCATACTCAATGGTGATGGCGAGACTGGTGTGACCCTCATGCAAATGGAGGCAGGCTTGGATACAGGACCACTGATCACAACGGTGTCCACCCCGATTCTTAACAACGATAATGGGCAGACGGTGCATGATCGCCTCGCTCAGTTAGGTGCCGAGCTTTTGTTACAGAGTTTACCAGATTGGGTGGAGGGCAAATTAGTTTCCTACGCTCAACCGGAGGGTTCAACTTACGCTCGAAAAATTACTAAAGAAGATGGAGCTTTGGACTGGTCGTTTTCCTCTGAGCAACTCTGCAACCGAATCAAGGCGATGACTCCTTGGCCAGGAACGTTCACGCATTGGCAAGGGCCGAAGGGTCAACAGCTCATCAAGATATGGCGAGGAACAGTTGCTTCGGGCCATGGATTACCGGGCACTCTGCTCAACAGTGATCGGACAGGATTGGTTGTCGCCTGTGGTGAGGGTGCGCTGCGTTTGATGGAAATTCAACGCGAAGGAGGGCGCCGTTTACCTGCGGAACAATTCCTAGCTGGGTTTCCAATGGCATTGGGTTCAAAGTTCGCAACCGTGATTCCTCCGTTGTGAATTTTTGGCAGGCCATTCCTTGCTCACGCAAGGAACGAACAGATGTATTCACAAATGCCTTGGGTTACCTCGATGTCAAAACCGGAATCGGCAGGAACTTCGAAGGACTCACCTTTTTGAAAGGAATGTAGATCGCTTGAACCATCAAATTGGACCATGCAGTTTCCCGAAACAATTTCCATGCGTTCCGCAGCCTTAGTACCGAAGTGGAACTTACCAACATAAATCAGGCCGAGAGTTTTCTTGGATTGATCTTGAAAAAGCAGCGTGTGGCTGACGACCTTTCCGTCAAAATACACATTGGCTTTGCTGAGGACTGTCACGTCGGAGAATTGTTCTGCGATTGTTGTGTTCATAGGCATGCAAAGTTTTTGCATCGAAACACTTTTGTCAAGTCGTCACCTCAGGATCATGAAAATTTTTTCCTTTAGGTTCAGTCGTATCGGTTTATAGGTTTGCGTGTCAGTTGGAATCAACAATACGCGGTCAACATTTCCGGCAAGGATTGCCGTAGACTCTGCGTGGAATAGTGTAGTGAAGTAGTTTTTTGATTGGGTATGGCAAAATCTCCTAAATTGATTGTTTTGACGGGTGCAACGCGGGGACTTGGGCGCGCGATGCTTGATGGTTTTATTAAATCAGGTGCAAGAGTTGCGGGTTGTGGACGGGATAGTTCACAGATCGACGAACTCCGTCAGTGCTATGGTGATAAACATCATTTTAGATTG
>WBXJ01000009.1 GCA_008933045.1 Verrucomicrobiota bacterium | reverse complement strand
GGATGGAGATAACACGCTACTCTGGCGAATGAACCGCCGCAAACTACAAGCCGAAGCCTTTAGAGACACCGTGTTGGCCGTCGCCGGACGTCTCGACTCACGCATGGGCGGGGCGAGTTTTCAGGACTTTATTATTGATAAACCTGAACACTCTCCTCATTACGAATACGGATGGTTTGATCCCGAGAATTCAGCGAGTCAGCGCCGCTCAATTTATCGATTCCTCGTCCGGTCTCAACCCCAGCCTTTTATGGCGGTTCTCGATTGTGCGGACCCTTCGATGCAGGTAGCGAAACGCAACGAAAGTATTTCTCCCTTGCAAGCCCTCGCTATGATGAACAACTCGCTCATGGTTGTGATGTCACGATATTTCGCGGAGCACCTAGCGACTGGCGCTTCTGATCTCCGTGAACAAATTTCTCGAGGCGTCTTCCTCGCATTAGGTCGCCCTGCAACCCAACCTGAGTTAGAGACCCTTACCAATCTAGCTCGGGACCATGGGTTGCCCAATGTGGCTCGGGTCATTTTCAACCTGAACGAATTCACATTTGTCGATTGATCCACATGCCTCATTCATCCCCTTATCATCGTCAGCCCGTTGTCAGCTCAGCCCTGAGTCGTCGTGAGTTTCTATGGCGGTCAGGCGGAGGTCTCGGCGGCATCGCCCTAGCGACTCTCCTAGGCGAGGAGCTGGCACGCGATGTGCGAGGTGCCCCAGGTTCCATCAGCGTGCTTCATCATCCACCCAAAGCACGCCGAGTTATCCAGCTTTTCATGGCGGGTGCTGCCAGTCACGTTGATCTATTCGACTTCAAACCTGAGTTGATCAAACGTGATGGAAAACCGAGCGATTTCGGCGAGAAAGTAGAAACATTTCAGGATGGTCTCGGACCTTGGATGAAGCCTGTGTGGGAGTTTAAATCCCATGGAAAAAGCGGTAAAATGTTGGGCGAAGTTGTTTCGGACTTGGGCCGAGTGGTGGATGACATTGCCTTCGTGCATAACATGCAAGGCAAGACAGGCATCCATAGTCAAGCGACCTATTTGCAAGCAACAGGGTTTCAGTTGCCAGGTTTTCCCGGAATGGGTTCGTGGATTAGCTACGGGCTAGGAAGTCTTAACCATAACCTTCCGACCTATGTGGTGCTTCCTGATCATCGGGGTTTAGCATCGAATGGGGCGAAGAATTGGGACTCGGCCTTCCTGCCAGGCAACCACGCAGGTACAGCGATTTACCCCGGACGAGAAACTCCGATCACCGACCTGTTTCCAGATCGGCGTGGGGCGTTCATCAACCCACGTAGCGAGGAAGTTTCGCGGAGCGTGCTCGCGAGTCTAAATCGTCAACACGGAGTCAGCAGAAGCGAGGATCCTCGCCTAGAAGCACGAATCAAAAGCTACGAACTTGCCGCAAACATGCAGGTTGCGGCTCCTGAAGCGCTCGATATTTCAAAGGAACCGGATCACATTCTTGAGCTTTATGGAATCGCACGCACCCCGCCAACATGGCCTAAAGAAATCAATGCCCCGGAGGAGGCTGATTATTTTGGCCGCAAATGCCTCGCGGCTCGACGATTAGTCGAAAGGGGCGTTCGATTCGTGCAGATTTGGTCCGGCAACGATAACGGTTTCCCTCGACGCAATTGGGACTCGCACGAAGATATCCGGCGAGATCACGGGCCACTCGCCATGGGGATGGCGAAGGGCGCGAGTGGCCTGATTCGTGATCTCAAACAGCGTGGACTGCTCGAGGATACCATCGTCCTTTGGACCACGGAGTTTGGGCGCATGCCATCCTCCCAAGGTGGGAAAGGACGAGACCATAATCCCCATTGTTTCACCAATTGGCTGTGTGGAGGTGGAGTCAAAGGTGGAGCGATCCATGGCGAGAGTGACCCTTGGGGATATAAGCCATTGGATCGAAACAATCCCACATTGGTTTATGACATACACGCGACAATCCTCCATTTGCTCGGCATCAACCACGAAAAGCTCATTTTTAGAAACAATGGAGTAGATCGCCGCCTGACGGATGTCCATGGCGAGGTCCTTCAACCACTCCTCGCATGAGTAGCCGTCGTAGAACCATTTCTCAACAACGCAAAAATCAACCGTTCACCTACGACTGTTCTTTCCGATTCTAGTTCCTGATGGTGACCGTGGCTTCCCAACGTTATGTTGGTCCGTTGATCCTGATGAACACGATGATGGTTCGGACAAAAGTGTTCGTGGGTGATCGCGTGAGCGATGAAAGCATCCGAACATTTTTCTTCGGGGTCACCCATGATGTATCGGTCGTTTCCCTAGCCGGAGCTGCTTCAAATTTTGAATTCAAGAATGGTTACCTTTTTGGGATGGGAACCAATGTCCTCAACTCGACGGGAGCTGTGTTACAAAATTATCCATTCTCGGGATCCAACGCGTGGCAGGATCGTGAGACGGAGGTTACGATTGAGTTCTTTGAATCTCAAACTTACTCGACCTCACCCACAGCAATAACGACGTTTGTTGGGCACTTGCCGCGCGGTCTTCTGAGGTTTAATCTTGGGGTCTAGCGGAATCAACCGGTTCAGTAGATTTTTTTTAAAAAATGAGTGTGCGTGTTCGATTTGCCCCCAGTCCTACGGGTTACCTCCACATCGGCGGTGCTCGAACGGCCTTGTTTAACTGGCTTTATGCACGCCACTGTGGCGCCACATTTGTGTTGCGGATTGAGGATACCGACGCGGCTCGCAATTCCCAAGAAGCGGTCGATGTGATTCTGAATGGGTTGCGGTGGTTGGGGTTGGAGTGGGATGAAGGCCCATTGACGGGTGCGGCGAGCGGGCCAAGCAAAGGGGAGTTCGGTCCTTATTTTCAATCTCAACGCATGGCGATTTACAAAAAACGCGTCCAAGAATTAATCGACAAAGGATATGCTTATGAGCATGAAGGAGCCGTTAAATTTCGCATGGACCGCGAACCGGTAATGATTCCCGATGTGGTGGTTGGAAACGTCCGACGCGAACTCACGGATCGCGAACAACTTGATCCAGACTTCGTGATTGTGCGATCCGATGGTCAGCCAGTGTTCCACTTGGTCAATGTGATCGATGATCTCGAGATGAAAATTACCCATGTAATCCGAGGAGAGGATCATCTCGCCAATACCGCTAAACATCTCGCCTTGTTTCGCGCGTTTGGTGCTGAACCACCTACCTACGGTCACATCCCGTTGATTCTCAACATCGACGGAACCAAGATGGGTAAACGGGATGTGGGTGCCTCGTTGCAGTCCTATCAGGATGGAGGTTATGCGCCGGAAGCGGTCGTGAATTATTTGTGCCTGCTAGGTTGGTCTCCCAAAGGTAACCGCGAGATTTTGCCATTGGATGAGGTCGTGGCGATGTTCGATCTCCCCCAGATTTTGCGTCATAATGCGCGGTTCGACCTCGCCAAACTTCAATGGATCAACTGGGAGTATACCAAGTCGATGCCCATCGAACGGTTCGAAATTTTCGCAAAGGAAGCCTTGGCCAAGGTCGGAGTCTCCACCGCAGAATTCTCGCCGGAATATTCCCGAGCCGCTTTTTTAACCATCAAGGAAAAAATCAAGCAGTTCATTTACGTGCCTGCATTCGCGGCGTTTTATTTTCGATCCGAAGTTGTGTTCGATGATTCCGCGAGTTCCTCCGAAGCCACAGATTATACGGCAATCACCGGCGACCGTTTAGTAAAACTCCGCGACGCATTTGTTTCAGATACGGTTTTTAATTCAGACAGTTTGGCTGCTGTCCTTAAAGGAGTTGCTGCAGAGTGCGGTGTCAAGGCGGGGCTTCTAGTGCATCCACTGCGGCTTGCGATGACTGGCAGTGCTATCGGCCCGAGTCTCTATCATTTGCTCGAGGTGTTAGGAAAAGATCGAGTGTTGTTACGAATCAATCAATTTGTGAATCGGATCGAGGCTCGATTATGAATGAGAACCTTCACGCTCCATGGCGCATTCAGTATATCCTCGGCCCCAAAGCTCCTACCTCTGGAGTCTCAGTTTTTACCACGATCGCGCAGAGCAGTGAGGATGAAGCGAACTACGTGCTCGCTCGAGGTCGATCCTGTTACGCGGTGTTAAATTCATTTCCCTACAACGGCGGACATATCCTCATCGTTCCCTATCGGGAGGTGCCGGATTTTAGCGGATTGATGGATGATGAATTGCTCGAGTTGATGCAGTTGTTGCGACGGTGTCAGCTTGCGTTGACAAAAGTCATGCGGCCCGAGGGGTTCAATATCGGCGTTAACCTCGGCAAAGTTGCAGGAGCAGGTATCGTGGAACACTTACATATCCACCTCGTTCCACGGTGGAATGGTGACACCAATTTTATGCCCGTTCTCGGAAGCACGACCGTATTACCAGAAGCACTCCAAGAGCTTGCTGCCAAACTCCGCCAATCGTTAATGACTGATTCACAATAGACACCTATGGCTTCCGAAACATTGCATTACGAAAACGCCCGACAAGCCCAATCTCTCTTCAATAGCGATCCGCGCAATTTGGAGATATTATTTGAACAAATGGGGGTGAAGGCGACATCTCGTGAAGGTTGGATCAAGCTCGAGGGTTCCGAAGATTCCGTCCTTCGCACCCGTCAAATGTTTCAGTTTCTCGAAAACTCCATCAAAGAAGGAAACCCGGTTCGAAACCGCGAGTTCGCCTACGCACTCACCACCGCAAAACACGACGGTGTTGAAGCACTCCAGAGCTTAGCCAACGAACGCATCCAGACATCACTCAAAAAACCTTCTGTGGTTCCAAAAACCATGGGACAGAAGAAATACATCGAGGCCATCCGCCAGCACGATGTGACATTTGGTGTCGGCCCAGCGGGAACCGGAAAGACTTATCTGGCCGTCGCCATGGCTGTCCAAGCACTCAAAGAAGGGAAGGTTTCACGCATCGTATTAACTCGTCCCGCAGTCGAGGCTGGAGAAGCCCTTGGTTTCCTTCCAGGTGACCTTTTTGAGAAAATTGCTCCCTATCTCAGACCCTTGCACGATGCGTTGCACGACATGGTTCCCGGCGAGGAGATCACCAAACACATGGAGCGCGGCACCATCGAAATCGCTCCTTTAGCTTACATGCGAGGTCGAACATTGCATCAAGCCTTCATCATTCTTGACGAAGCCCAGAATACGACAGCCGAACAAATGTTCATGTTCCTGACACGGTTGGGCCACGGATCCAAAGCGGTAATCACAGGTGATCCAACTCAGACAGATCTTCCTCCCAAAAAACGCTCCGGATTATTCGAAGCTGTCCGAGCACTCACTAAAACTCAAGGCATTGCGATCACCCATTTCGATAAACGTGACGTGGTGCGACACCCACTCGTGCAGCGTATTATCGAGGCTTATGAGGAATACCGAGGCGAGACCCCATAACGAATCGACAATGATCGAGCTTTCGTTCCGTAACCTACAACGCCGCAAACGGCTCAACACGCATTTGCTCCATCAGCTTACCCACGATTTGATCTCGCGTTTACTTCGGTTAGATCACGCCGTCATCGGTTTTCAATTCGTATCCTCTCGACGAATGGCGGAGGTTAACTGGGATTATTTACAGCACGAAGGCCCCACCGACGTCATCACCTTCGGTTACGAACCAGCCAAAAAAAATGAGGGAGCGCACGGCGATATTTACATCTGTGTCGAAGTAGCCGAGTCCCAATCGACGGAGTTCGGCACCTCGTGGCAGCAAGAACTGATCCGCTACCTTGTCCACGGCATCCTTCATTTGCTCGGCTTCGACGATCAGCAACCCGCGCAACGTCGAACCATGAAGCGAGAGGAAAACCGGTTAGTCCGACACCTCGAAGCTTCGTGGGATGTTGCCCTAATCCAACTTCCGCCCATCCTTCCCCATGGAAGAACGTGATTCCGGCATCGTCCTCCGGGTGCGACCTCTGACCGAGAGCAGCTTAATCATCCTTTGGCTGACTCAATCTGGCGGTCGAATCTCTACCGTGGCGAAAGGAGCTCGGCGTCCGAAATCCTCATTCCAAGGCAAGCTCGATCTCTATTACGAAGTCGATATTACCTATGTCCGCAGCCGCCGATCCACGCTACACACCCTGCGGGAGGTCGCCCTAAAGAATCCCCACAGTGCCCTTCGACGTGAGCTCATTTGGCTACATCAGGCTGCTTACGCCGCACGCCTGATCGAGCATCATACCGAGGAGGAAACCCCAATCTCGACACTCTTCGATCTCTTCACCGACTTTATCCGACAACTGCCATCCCAGCCGCCCTCTGCGCGTTCCATTCTGGCCTTTGAACTCAAAGCCCTAAAAATTCTGGGTTGGCCGCCTGATTCGGATCAATCCAAACTGGCACGAGTGGATCAAGACCTCCTCCTTTCACTAGCGCAACTACCCACTGAACACCTCCATTCCATCGTTGCAACCCCGGCATCCTACCAAAACGTCGCCCGATACATCGGAAGGTTCATCACTTACCACCTAGAACACCTACCAAAAGGTCGCCCCGCCGCCCTAGGCTTCGATCCCTAGGGCGTAATTCACGGGTGACAGGCGGCATTAGCCGGTTTAGACTCTTTCTGGGCGGAGGGAAGGGGGCGAGGACCCTCACCTTCAGCTCCAAATTCTTATCTATGTATCAAGTTTCTAGGCTTAAAAACGGCCTGCGTGTGGCCACTGCGAACATGCCGCATCGAGCGAGCGTGAGCCTAGGCATCTGGGTAGGTGTGGGCGGTCGTTATGAGTCAGCCGAAATTTCCGGCATTTCCCATTTTATTGAGCACATGCTCTTCAAAGGGACCAAACGCCGTTCCGCTAAAGAAATATCCCAAGCAGTGGAAGGGGTAGGGGGTTACCTAAACGCCTTCACCACCGAGGAGATTACCTGTTTCTACGCCAAAGCCTGCCATGATCACCTTCCTGAGCTTTGGAACGTGCTCTCAGATATGTTCCTCAATTCAACCTTTGATAAGGGAGAATTGGGTAAGGAACGTAATGTGATCAAGGAAGAGCTGGCGATGTATCTAGACCAGCCTCAATCCTATGTGCAGGAGCTGCTCAATGAGACCATGTGGGCCGGGCAACCTCTGGGGCGGTCGATCACAGGAACCGAGAAGACGCTCGACACGATGAACTCCGCGGGGTTAATCGCTTATCAGCGCAACAATTACGCCAGTGAAGGCTCACTTGTGGTGGCTGCGGGCAAAGTGGATCATGCGGAGTTGGTGCGTTTGGTGGAGCGATCGGCCTCGCGGTTCTCAACGGCCCCTCGTCCGGTTTTTGCTCCAGCAACTGTCGATCAAAAGGTTCCACGCGTAAAACTTTTCACCAAGGTAACCGAACAGACCCAGATCGCCTTGGGGATTCGCACCAGTTCGAGGCATGACGAAAGTCGGTTTGCACTCAGGCTTCTGAACACGATGTTAGGCGAGAATATGAGCTCTCGACTCTTCCAAACCGTGCGGGAGGATCACGGATTGGCCTACTCGATCTACAGTGCTCAGTCGGCGTTTGACGATGTGGGCACCTTGACAATTTCAGCAGGATTGGAAACCGAGAAATTGGAAAAAGCGTTACGCTTAATCATGCTAGGTCTACAAGGTTTCGTAGAAAAACCTGTCACCTCCACCGAACTCCGTCGTGCTCGCGATTATGTGATCGGTCAGATGGAAATGAGTCTCGAAAACACGGAGAGCCAAATGATGTGGGCGGGTGAAAACCTGTTGGCATACGGACGGACGATCGAACCAGCAGAGGTGAAAGCACGCCTAGCTGAGGTTCGCCCCAGCGCGATCCAAGCCTTAGCGCGGCTTTATTTTCGCCCCGAGCAAATGAGTCTCGCCCTCGTCAGTCCACGCCTTTCTGATCGTGGTTTACTGAAACTTTTAAAAATCTAAACTCGTAACACGTTTCGTGATGCCCCCACTGATCCAAGAGTGTCAGGTGTCCCTTTCTCCGGAGGGGGTAATGGCGTCTTTATGGGATCAACCGGGCGCGATGCTGTTGCGCAGCGCCTTGTTCAGGGCGAAGGCCGAACGATATTCCTTCGTAGTGGCCCGTCCGTTCTCAGTCTTTAGCTCTCGTGGAACACTCGCAGAATTCGAGTCAGCGGCAGGCAAACGGCAATTACACGGAAATCCTTGGGATCTGCTTGAGGAATTGATGGCCCCCTTCGCGCCCATGGCCGAACACGACTCCCCGTTTCCTCTGGGGGGGTGTTTTGGTTACTGGGGCTATGATCTCCAAAGTTTCGTCGAACCGAAGGCCCCAAGTTGGACTCCTAACGATCTCGATCTCCCCGATTGTTACGTAGGTTTTTACGATTCTCTCCTCGTCTTTGATCATCATTTGAACAAGCAGTTCATCGTCGCTACAGGCTTGGGCCCGGACGGACTCCGCACCGACGAACGTTCCATCCGCCAAGCGGAGTTCTGGAAAAACACAATCCAACACGGAGTGGAGCCTCAAAGCCGTCATCCCAACACGGATAACCCTGTTACACTCTCTTCCAACCTGAGCCGCGAGTCTTACATCCGAAAAGTCGAGCAAGCCCAAACCTACATCCACCAGGGTGACATTTATCAAGTCAATCTGGCCCAACGACTTCAAGCTCGCCACGGTTGGCGCAGTCAGGACATTTTTCTTAACCTTCTTGAGCAATCGCCCTCACCCTTTGCTGCCTATCTCAACTGCGGCGATTTTCAGGTCGTTTCCTCATCCCCCGAGTCGTTCCTCCGTCTCAACGGCGATCGCATACGCACACGCCCCATCAAAGGCACCCGTCCTCGCCATGCTGACCCGACCCGCGATGCCCAACTCACCTACGAGCTTCAGACCAGCCCCAAAGAAATGGCCGAGTTAGTCATGATCACAGACCTTTTACGCAATGATCTCGGCAAGATTTGCGAATACGGCTCCGTTCAGGTGCCCGAATTAGTGCGCTTAGAACGCTTTCCTCAAGTCCAGCACCTCGTTTCCACCGTCGAAGGAAAACTGCGCAGAAACCTCACCCACCTCACCGCCCTAAAATCCTCCTTCCCAGGCGGCAGCATCTCAGGTGCACCCAAACTCAGGGCCACCCAGATCATCCACCAACTAGAAACCGTCTCCAGAGGGCCCTACACCGGCGCTCTAGGCTATCTGGGGTTCAACCGTGAAAGCCAGTTGAGCATGATCATCCGCACCGTTCTCTGCCGCGAAAATGATGCCTGGTTCCATGTCGGTGCAGGCATCGTCGCAGATTCTAATCCCGAATCTGAATATGAGGAAACACTGGCCAAAGCCGCCGGCATTTGCGCCGCCCTCGTTGCACCATCAACCCAAGAAATAACCTTTGAAAAAGCCAGCACTCCTCTACCTCAACGGTCAATTCCTACCTGAAGCGGAGGCCCAAGTCTCGGTTTTCGACCGCAGCTTTCTCTACGGCGATGGACTCTTCGAAACCCTCCGCATCTATGAGGGCCGCCCGGTTTTCTGGGCCAAACATATGGAACGCATGCAGCGAGGGGCCGCCCATTGCGGCTTCAAATTCCCCATTGATTGGGTCGAACTCGGTTTTTTGGCTATCGAACTCGCCAAAAGAAACTCGATCGACGCAGGCGTGCTCAGAGTGCATCTCTCCCGAGGCATCGGTGTGCGCGGTTACCGTTCCCGAGGTGCAACCAAGCACACACTCCTGATGACCGTGGGAACCCTTAAACACAAAGGCTTTCATCACCCACCCATCAATACCATCATCTCTAAAAAGACCTTCTTGCCCATGGGAGATGAAACTTCGGAGTACAAAACCGCGAGCAAACTCCCCCACATTATTGCCTGTGATGAGGCGCATATGGAATTTGCCGACGAATGCATCATCCTCAACGCAAAAGGCCGCGTGGCGGAATGTGGTAGCGGTAATGTTTTCATTCAAGACGGCAAAAAGTTCATCACCCCTGCCAGAGTGGAAGGGCCAATTCTAGGCATTCTTCGCGATGGGTTAGTTCAAGTGCTCAACGGCATCGGTATTCGTGTTCTAGAATCAAAAATTACCGTCAAAGACCTCATGATTGCTCCCGAAGTCTTTCGATCATCAACCATAGGGGGCATCACCCCCATCTCGAAAATCGAAACCAAGAGTGTTGGAACTTCCACTCAATCGGAAGCGATCAGTTTTATCAAAGAAATCACCGATAAACTCATTTTTTCAGACTACGAAACACCCTGGTAACTACTTCCGCCCTGCCTCCCGCGCCACCATCGGGAGCTAGTCCGCAGGTGTCACCTAAAACCAATTGTAGTTGAAGCTAATGCTCACGCGATCTGAGGCGGCGGGATTAGCTCCCACCTCATGCCGGAGCCAGCTCTCAAACAGCACCACATGCCCAACCTCCGCCTTGTAATGAACAAACGATCGATTCTCCGGCCGCACCTCCGCGCAACGCGGTGGAGCCGCCATGAACTTAGAAAGCCGGGGATCCTCGAACTTAATCGATGAGCAATTCTTCGGCGTCCGCACGTAGTAGGTACCGCTGATCGTGGAGAGGGGATGAAGGTGCAGGCTATGCACAGCCTGAGTGGGCATAATATTGATCCAACAATCCGTCATGCTCAATGTCCGTTCCTTAAGGTCGAACTGGAGGTGCTTGGCGTAAGCTCGCACGTGGCGATCAATTTTTTCCCTAAGCTCAACCATTGTGGATGAAAGCTGGTAAATATTCGGGATCGATTGGTAGGAAGTGTAACCGCCTGGGTAATTTTTCTTCGACCATTTTTGGCCTGCAAAATCATAATCGCGAATCTGGTAACACTCAGTCAACAACTCACGATTAAAAGCCGTCAAACCCTTTGTTTGCAGCTTCTTGAAATAGATGTAGGTCGGAAACCACGCCTGAATTACACTCATGAGATCAAGCGTAGCCCCTCTTTTCAAAAAGGAGAAGCGGCTTCGTTTCTCGAAAACATAAATGCTATCATTTGGGGATAAAAAAAGACCTCCGCAGAACGGAGGCCCTTGGGTTTGTTCCCCTTCACACGAAGGGCTCATATGCGAATGAACCAACTCACCCGAGTTCCGTGAAGCACAATGAGTGCCAACACCACTTGTAATTCACACGTGAAAATTTGCTCGCGCACCAACGGGCCTGAATATCGACTTTCGTTTCAGCTTGGTGATGATAGATTTCTCATTTCACGTAGGAAATCTGGATCGAAAAATGAAAATTACTTGCCTCCGCGCAGAGCTGTTTTCACCAGTGAATCCAACGATTCGACGATTTCAGCGAAAGTATCGAGAAATATTTCAAATACTTGTTGCACTCAGTCACCTTGGTGGTATGATTCGCGCTCCGTTTCCCCAGAACGCTGGATGACGGAATGAAACCAGTAGATTGGATAGCAGTAATGCCAACCATTAACCAACTCGTCCGAAAAGGGCGGAACAAATTGAAGCTTAAGTCCAAGTCACCAGCCTTGGAAAACGCTCCGTTCCGTCGTGGTGTGTGTCTTCAGGTCATGACGCGCACACCGAAAAAGCCAAACTCCGCTATGCGGAAGGTCGCCAAGGTCCGCTTGACGAACGGTTATGAAATCATCGCATACATCCCCGATGAAGGTCATAATCTTCAAGAGCACAGCATCGTTTTGGTGCGTGGAGGGCGCGTTAAAGATTTGCCCGGTGTTCGTTACCACATCGTGCGTGGCACGCTGGACGCCGCCGGAGTGGAGAAACGCCGCGTCAGCCGTTCCAAGTACGGGGTCAAGCGACCAAAGGCTGGAGCCAAGCCAAAAACCAAGTAATCGATTTTGATTTTTTGATATGTCAAGAAGACGTCAAGCTACCCGCCGGTCGGTCATGGAAGATGCGAAGTACCACAGTGCTTTGGTCTCCCGCCTCATCAACACGGTCATGTCCAGCGGTAAGAAGGCGACAGCCCAAAAAATCGTTTATGGCACCTTTGATCGCATTGTAGAGAAAAATCCACAATCGAATCCCCTTGAAATCCTTCAACGCGCGGTCGACAATGCTAAACCTCGTCTTGAGGTCAAGCCGCGCCGCGTCGGGGGTGCAACCTATCAAGTGCCAGTCGAAGCGAATCCCGAGCGTCAGACCGCTTTGGCGCTCCGTTGGTTGGTAGACTTTGCCAACTCCAAGAAAGGTGCAGCGATGCAAGAGTCCTTGGCGTCCGAGATCATGGATGCTTACCAAGGGCAGGGGAATGCAATCCGTAAACGTGACGAAGTGCATAAGATGGCTCAGGCTAACAAAGCGTTTGCACATTTCCGTTGGTAGAATCAAATTTTAAACCGCGCCCCGTGGCAGTCCGGACGGGGCATTTTCTTTCTGTAGAGACATGGAACCAGCTAGCGAAAATAAGAAATCAGTGAACTCGCCGAATCGACAATACTCGATGGAGCGGACTCGGAATATTGGTATTGCCGCGCACATTGATGCAGGCAAAACCACGACTACCGAGCGCATTCTTTTCTACACAGGCTTGATCCATAAGATGGGTGATGTGGATGACGGTAATACGGTAACCGATTGGATGGAGCAGGAGCGCGAACGCGGCATCACCATCACTTCCGCTGCCACCACATGCTATTGGACCCAAAAGGACGATGGCATCGCGAAGACCTACACCAATATTGCTCACCGGATCAACATCATCGACACTCCTGGCCACGTCGACTTCACGGCTGAGGTAGAGCGTTCCATGCGTGTGTTGGACGGAGCTGTCGCCGTTTTCTGTGCGGTGGCGGGTGTCCAACCCCAGTCTGAGACCGTCTGGCGCCAAGCGACCAAATACAATGTTCCTCGGATCGCGTTCGTCAACAAGATGGATCGCACCGGAGCCAATTTTACCAAGGCTGTAGAAGAGATGCGCAAGAAGCTCGGTGCTTATGCGTATCCAATCATGATCCCCATTGGTAAGGAAGATTACCTCAAGGGTGTCATCGATATCGTCTGCCAAAAAGCCATCATTTATGATGACGCAGATCCAGTCGGCCTCACTTATTCTGTTACAGAGATTCCGGATGATCTGAAGGCCGCCGCAAAAGCCGCCTACGATGAACTCATCGATGGTATTTCCAACAAAGATGACGCGATTGCCGAGTTAGTGATCGAAGGTAAGGAAATCACGATTCCGATTCTCAAAGCAGCCATCCGCCGTCTGACCTGCAAGATCGAATTGATTCCGGTTCTTTGCGGTTCTGCTTTCAAGAAAAAGGGAGTTCAACCCTTGGTCGATGCAGTGATCGACTACCTGCCTTCACCTTTGGACATTCCTCCTGCGACAGGAATGGATCCGAACGATCCTGACGTCCGTATCCCGATCCCGTCCGACGACACCGGCAAATTTTGCTCTCTAGCATTCAAGCTTTGGACCGATCCGTTCGTTGGTAAGTTGATTTTCTTCCGCGTTTATAGTGGCCAACTCAAGAAGGGTGATAACATTTACAACCCTCGCACTCGCAAACGCGAACGCGTTAGCCGCGTGATGATGATCCAAGCCGACAAACGCATCGACGTGGAGACCACGTTCGCTGGCGATATCGCCGCCTTGGTCGGTTTGAGGAACATCACCACTGGGGATACCCTTTGTGACGAATCGTTCGACATCATGCTCGAACCTCCGACCTTCCCAGAGCCTGTCATCTCCATGGCTGTCGAGCCGAAGACCAAGGCCGATCACGAGAAGATGTCGATCGGACTTCAACGCTTAGCCGAAGAAGATCCCACCTTCCGTTGCTTTACTGACAAGGAAACAGGCCAACTCATTATCGCAGGAATGGGTGAGCTACATTTGGAGATCATTCGGGATCGTCTCCTCCGCGAATTTAAGGTTGAAGCCAACTCAGGTGCTCCTCAGATTGCTTACCGCGAAACCATTACCAAAGCTGCAGAGGGCGAAGGTAAGTTCATTCGTCAATCCGGTGGTAAAGGTCAATATGGTCACGCCTGCATCAAGATCGCTCCAAACGAACGCGGCAAAGGTGTTCTAGTCGAGAACAAGATCGTCGGCGGATCGATTCCTAAAGAATATATTCCAGCAGTCATCGACGGTGTCGAAGAAGCCATCAAAGGCGGAGTCCTTGCAGGATTTCAGATGGTGGATGTGAAGGTCGAGATCGTTGACGGTTCATTCCACGAAGTCGATTCCAACGAATTGGCTTTCCGCATGGCAGGAATTTTCGCTCTCAAAGATGCCGTTAAACAGGCAGGCCCGATCATCTTGGAACCGATCATGAAGGTCGAGTGTACCACACCTGATGAATATCAAGGTGATCTTCTGGGCGACCTCAATCGTCGTCGCGGCAAGATCCAAAGCATCGAAGGCAAGAACAACTCCACGAGCTTAAACGCCGAAGTACCACTTGCAGAAATGTTCGGCTACGCAACCGCTATCCGGTCACTCTCCAAGGGCCGAGCCTCCTATTCAATGGAGCCGTTCGCTTTTGAACCTGTTCCACACAGTATTTTAACAACCATTTTGGATTCGTCAAAACCGAAACCGGCCCGCACTTAAACTCTTAACATCGTTCTTTTTAAATCTATGGCTGGACAACGCATACGCATACGGCTCAAAGCCTTCGATCACCGAGTGATCGATCAATCCGCCCACGATATCGTGGAAGTCGTCAAGCGCACCGGAGCTCGGGTCGCTGGCCCGATTCCTCTCCCAACCCGTGTCGAACGTTTTACTGTACTACGCTCTCCCCACGCGGATAAGAAGTCTCAGGAAACCTTCGAACAGCGCACTCACAAACGACTTCTGGACATCATCGAACCTACCGCCAAAACCGTTGATGAACTAAAGAAACTAAACCTTCCGGCGGGGGTTGACATTACCATTAAGATTTGACGCTTATGCTCGGTTTGCTTGGAAAAAAATTAGGTCACACACGCGTTTACGACGCGAAGGGAAATCTTATCCCTGTGACAGTCGTTCAGGCCGGTCCCAACCGCGTGACTCAGGTCAAAACGATCCAGAACGACGGCTACAAAGCCGTGCAACTTGGCTTCGATGACCAAAAGGAGAGCCGTGTTTCAAAGGCGCTTCTTGGGCATTTCATCAAGAACAAAGTGACACCCACGAAACGCCTACGTGAATTTCGTGATTTTCCTTTGGACGTCAAGGCAGGCGACATCATTGGACCTAGCATCTTCGCTCAGGGCGACTTTGTTGATGCCATCGGCGTTACAAAGGGTCGTGGTTTTGAAGGTGTGGTCAAACGTCACGGCTTTCGCGGCGGTGACCTGACGCACGGAGCCAAGGGTTGGCATCGTCGCGGTGGTGCAATCGGGCAACGTCTCTTCCCAGGAACTGTCATGCGCGGCATGAAAATGCCTGGTCACATGGGTCAAGTGCGCCGCACGACACAGAATTTGGAAATTATTCAGGTTCGTCCTGAAGAAAATTTGTTGCTGATCAAAGGGTGTATGCCCGGCTCAGAAGGCGATTACGTTGTCATTCGCCAAGCCAAGAAGATCGCAAAAAAGGTTTCGGCTAAGTAAGGGGACTGCGAAATGAAATTACCTGTTAAAGATATCAAAGGGAACGCCAAGGGCGAACTCGAGGTCAACCTTCCTCTGATCGAGGATGGCCGCGGGACCCAAGCAGTCCACGACACTGTTGTTGCTTACATGGCAGCCCAACGCAGCGGCACCGCTTGCACAAAGACCATGGGCGACGTCAACGGCACCGGCAAGAAGCCTTGGAAGCAAAAAGGTACCGGTCGCGCTCGTGCCGGTTCCTTCGCCTCCCCACTTTGGCGCGGCGGTGGTGTAGTCTTTGGACCAAAACCTCGCTCGTACCGTAAAAAGGTCAGCAAATCCACTCGTCATCTATCCCTGCGAAAGGCTCTCACTGAGCGCTTGAAGAGCAACGATATCATGATTGTGGATGAGATTAAGTTTGAAACACCCAAGACCAAGGGTTTCCAGTTGTTTCTCGCTGCACAGAATATCACCGGAACCGTTCTCGTGATTTCACAGGGAACTGACAAGAACCTAACACTTTCTGCACGTAACGTGCCCGGCGTGGAACTCACGACGAGCAAGGATCTCAACACTTACCAAGTTCTGCGCTACGACAAAATGATTGTCACGCAGGGTGCCCTGCAAGATTTGCAGGATCGTTTGAACAAAGAGTAACCGTCGTGCTGCAAAGGATTTGATCCATGAATAGCTTTGATATAATCAAAACGGTGCGTCTAACCGAAAAAGGAACCCGCCAGACCGAGCTCACCAACACCTTTACGGTGATTGCTGATCCTCGCGCGAACAAAGTCCAGATCCGCCAAGCGGTTCAGGATCTGTTCAAGGTAAAGGTGGAAAAAGTAAACACCATCAACGTGCGTGGCAAATCTCGCCGCCAACGCACTGCACAAGCAGGCACCACCTCCGCGTGGAAGAAGGCTCTTGTGACTCTTAAAAAAGGCGACAAAATCAGCCTGACCTAATCGCCAAGCTATTATGCCAGTCAAAAAATTTCGCCCATTAACGCCCTCGACGCGATATATTACCATCGCGTCCTTCGACGAGATCACCAAGTCACGGCCTGAGAAGAACCTCGTTAAGACCCGCAAAAAAACCGGCGGACGCAATTGCTACGGACGTATCACCAGTCGTGGTATTGGTCGGGGACATAAGCAGAAGGTTCGCAATGTGGATTTTCGCCGCGAACGTTTCGGAGTCGAGGCTAAAGTTATCGCCATCGAATACGATCCAATTCGGTCCGCCCGTCTTGCATTACTTGAATACACCGATGGAGAGCGTCGTTATATTATCGCTCCAGGTGGGCTTCTGGTCGGCACGGTCGTCGGCAGTGGACCCTCGGCACCACCCGAAGTCGGCAATGCCCTTCCATTGAAGAACATCCCAGTGGGTGTCTCCGTTCACAATATTGAGATGGTTCCTGGCGGTGGAGCTCAGATGGTTCGTTCCGCTGGAGGCGAGGCCACTTTGATGTCCCGCGACGAAGGACACGCCCAATTACGCCTGCCCTCAGGTGAAATCCGCAAAGTTAACGAGAATTGCCTCGCTACTATCGGTCAAGTCGGTAACAGTGAACATGAGAATGTTATCCTCGGTAAAGCCGGACGTGCTCGCCATCGTGGCAGACGTCCGCTGAGCCGTGGTGTTGCTAAGAACCCCGTCGACCATCCAATGGGTGGTGGTGCCGGTAAAACTTCTGGCGGCGGTCATCCGGTCACTCCTTGGGGCGTGATCACCAAGGGTTATAAGACCCGCAAAAAATTTAAGCAATCTAACCGCCTGATCGTTGCTCGACGCAATGGTCGCCCGCTCAAGACTAGGTAATTTATGGGACGTTCAATTAAGAAGGGGCCGTTTGTCGACGCCCATGTCATTGAGAAAATCCAGAAGATGAATGCTACTGGATCCAAGAAGCCGATCAAAACTTGGTCGCGCCGATCAATGATCACACCCGAATTTGTCGGTCACACTTTTAGTGTGCATAACGGCAAGATTTTTCACCCGGTGTTCGTCACCGAGAACATGGTTGGCCATCGGCTGGGAGAGTTCTCCCTGACGCGAACCTTCAAGAAACACGGTGCGCACACTGCTAAAGCTGAGGCCAAATAGCCTTTAATTGTATGGATGTTTTATCGATTACTCGAAACGTGCGTATGTCTCCGCAGAAGATGCGTGAGGTCGTACGCCAAATTCAGGGCTTACCCGCCACTAAAGCGATGGCTGTCCTCGCTATTATCCCTCGTAAGTCCGCTCGTGTGGTGTCCAAGACTTTGAAGTCTGCGATTGCCAACGCCGAGCATAACCATCGTTTGGACCCAGCTTCCTTGGTTGTCAAAGAAGCCGTGGCCGGTGCCGCTACCACCTATAAGCGTGTCACACCCAAGGCTCGTGGCTCGATGGGCCCGATCCTCAAACGGAATTGCCACGTCAGAATAATCGTATCCGACCTCTAATCGTATGGGACAAAAGACCAACCCGATCGGTTTCCGTATCGCCGTTAATAAAGACTGGCGTTCCAAGTGGTATTCCACCAAAAAGGAATTCGGTCGTTTACTCGCCGAGGATCAAAAGATTCGCCAAATTCTCAAGTCCAAGCTTGAGTCAGCATCGGTGCCACGCATTCAAATCGAGCGTGCCGCTAATCGTTGCCGCATCACGATTTTTACTGCTCGTCCCGGTGTTGTTATCGGACGCAAAGGTACTGAGATCGACAAGATCAAGGAAGACCTGGCTAAGATGACCGGCAAAGACATCTATGTCGACATTCAGGAAGTCAAGAGCCCTGAAATTGATGCTCAATTGGTTGCCGAGAATATCGCCATGCAGTTGGAGCGCCGTATCTCCTTCCGCCGTGCGATGAAGAAGGCTGTGCAAACTGCCATGGATTTCAAGGCAGTAGGAATTAAGGTTCGTTGCGCCGGTCGTTTGGGTGGAGCTGAAATTGCTCGAGTGGAGTCCTACCATCAGGGGAGCGTTCCACTGCACACATTACGTGCCAATATTGATTATGGTTTTGCCGAAGCTAACACCGTTTACGGAAAGCTTGGGATTAAATGCTGGATTTGCAAGGGTGAGAACAAACCGATGCGTTCTGTTGCGGATCGTGAGCGGGATCGCTTAGACGCACCGTCGATCCAACCCGCATAAGTTGAACAACCCAGCCGTGACTGCGTGTTCCGCAGGTCGGCAAGAATAATATTTAAGAGGATTTGTTATGTCGATGATGCCCGCCAGAGTCAAGTATCGCAAAATGCAGCGTGGTGCCCGCAGGGGTCTTGCCACGCGCGGCAACACCGTCGCCTTTGGCGAATACGGGTTGCAAGCGTTGGAGCGATGCTGGATGGACACTAAGCAGATTGAGGCCGCTCGTGTTGCGATCACCCGCTACATGAAGCGACGCGGTAAGGTATGGATCCGGATTTTTCCAGACAAATCATACACCAAAAAACCGTTAGAAGTTCGTATGGGTACCGGTAAAGGTGGAGTTGAGTCATGGGTTGCAGTTGTCCGACCAGCACTTGTTTTGTTTGAGGTGGATGGGGTTACCGAGGCCATTGCCCGGGAAGGGATGCGTTTGGCCGCTGACAAGTTGCCCATCCGAACCAAGTTTATTTCACGCCACGCAATTTCCTAAGAGGCCCAGAGAGATGAAGAAGACGAATTATCAAGATTTAACGGCTGTCGAATTAGCGGCAAAGGGCCGCGACATGCGCCAGGAACTGTTCAACCTGCGCTTGCGCCAGGCCACCAGCCAATTGGATAAGCCATCTCAGATGCGCACTCTCCGTAAGGAAATTGCTCGCCTCGAGACTCAGCTCACTGTTCTCCGCAATAAAGTCGCCTAAACTGCCCACTGTATGTCAGAAACACCGATTACCCCAGCGCGCAGCCACCGCAAGGAACGCACCGGCGAAGTCATCTCAAACAAGATGACTAAGACCATTGTTGTGCGAGTCGAACGCCGCTTTCGCCATCCTCAATTCAAGAAGGTTGTCACCCAATTCCATAAGCTTTACGCCCACGATGAGAAGAGCGAAGCCAAGGTGGGTGATCGCGTTCTGATCCAAGAGACCCGTCCACTCTCCAAGCTCAAGTCTTGGCGTTTAGTCGAGGTCGTCGAACACAACAAAGACGCGGAACCTGTGGCCGTTTAAACTTAGGCAAATTTTATGCTTCAAATTCGTTCAATTACAGACGTGGCTGATAACTCAGGTGCCAAACGTGCAGCCACGATTGGTGTCTTGGGGAAGAACCAACGCTACGCCGCAGTCGGCGACATTATTAAGGCTCACATCAAAGAGGCAACTCCAGATGGGACAGTCAAAAAGGGTGAAGTTGTCAATGCTGTCGTGGTTCGCACTCGTGATGCGATCCGCCGAGCAGACGGTTCTTACCTGCGTTTTGATTCCAACGCGATTGTGATTATCGATAAGGATAACAATCCTCGCGGCACACGTATTTTCGGGCCTGTTGCCCGTGAGTTACGTGAGAAAAAGTTCATGAAGATCATTTCGCTCGCTCCTGAGGTCGTATAGCATCCAGCGCGAACAACAATTTCGAACACGTCAGAGTATGTCAAAGACACATGTTAAAAAGGGCCAAGAGGTGGTAATTATCTCTGGAGCCGAGCGCGGTAAACGAGGCAAGGTGATCAGTGTCGCTTCCGCCGGGGACCGTGTGATTATTGAAGGAATCAAGATGATCAAATGTCACACCAAGAAGAGTCAACAGCACCCCCAAGGTGCGATCATCCAGCGTGAAGGGACAGTCCACATTTCTAATGTGATGACCGTCACAAACTTCGATGCTCGTGCTTCCAAGCGAGGCTCTGCGGAAACGAAGGCTTAATTAGTATGAATTCCAGACTTTCAAAAAAGTATTCCGAAGAAGTGAAGCCCGCGCTCACTGAAAAACGTTCCTACAAGAACTCTCACCAAGTCCCCACAATGACAAAAATTGTCATTAACATGGGTGTGAGTGCCTCGTTGGAGAAGGGTGCCGTTGATGAAGCGGTTCGCGATTTAACCTTGATCACCGGACGCAAACCCGTTATCAACAAGGCCCGTAAGAGTATTGCGAACTTCAAGCTACGCGAAGGCCAATCGATTGGTTGCCACGTAACGCTACGTCGTGATGCGATGTTTGAGTTTTTTGACCGGTTAGTGGCGGCCGCTCTTCCTCGTATTCGCGATTTTCGTGGAGTTTCGCGCCGCTCGTTTGATGGGCGTGGGAATTATTCCCTTGGACTCGCGGATCAGACAATCTTCCCTGAGATTGATTTGGAGAAAATTAAACGGACACAGGGGATGGATGTCACCATCGTTACCTCCGCGAAGACGGATGAGGAAGCGTTGGACTTTTTGAAAATGATGGGTATGCCCTTTTCGGAATCTCGATAATTGATATGGCTAAAGCTTCTTGGTTGGAGCGCGAAAAGAAAAAACGCGCGACCGTGTTAAAATATGCCAAGCTCCGTGCGGAGCTGAAGGCAAAGGGCGATTATGCCGGTCTCATTAAACTGCCGAAAAACGCGAGCCCTGTGCGTGTCACCAATCGTTGCTCGATGACTGGTCGTCGCCATGGGTTCATTCGCAAATTTGGTTGCTCCCGTCTAACCTTCCGTGAATTGGCATTGAACGGCTTAATTCCGGGCGTGACGAAATCCAGTTGGTAATTCTATGAGCGATCCTATTGCAGATTTATTGACCCGTATCCGCAACGCCAGCCTAGCGTTGCTTCCAGAGATCGAGGTTTCCCACTCCAAGATGAAGGAGAGCATTGCTCGAATTCTGAAGCATGAAGGCTACGTCACCGACTTCAACGTCGAAGGTAGCAAAATTAAAAAGCTTCGCGTGCGTCTCAAATATCAAGGACGTAAGGGCGTCATTGTCGGTTTACGCCGCGTGAGCACACCCGGGCTTCGTCGATATGTTGGATCAACCGAGATCCCTCGAGTTCTCGGCGGCATGGGCACAGCGATTGTCTCAACTCCTAGAGGGGTTTTGACAGGCGTCCAAGCACGCAAGCAAAATGTGGGCGGTGAGATTCTTTGTTTTATTTGGTAAACTTTTAAGTTATGTCACGGATTGGAAAAATTCCGGTAACCATCCCGGCCTCGGTCAAGGTTGACATCAAGGGACGCTGCGTCTCGGTGGATGGCCCTAAGGGTAAGCTCAAGTTTGATGCACCAAAACGTTCCATCGTTGTGGTGCAAGGCGATAAAGTCGTGGTCACTCGTGACGGCGATGATTCAGAGGCCAAGGCATTGCATGGTTTGACTCGCTCCATTGTGCAGAACATGGTGAAGGGTGTCAGCGATGGTTTTGTCAAGAAGCTCGAGATTCAAGGCGTTGGTTTCAAGGCCGTTGTGCAGGGTAAGAATGTCAATCTCACGCTTGGCTATTCGCATCCGCTCCTCTACCCGATTCCCGACCAGATCAAGGTGACAGTTGAAGAGAACACCAAGGTGACCATCGAAGGCCCTGATAAGCAGGTGGTTGGTTTGGTGGCTTCCGAGATTCGCGCCTATTATCCCCCAGAGCCTTACAAGGGCAAGGGTGTTCGTTACGTCGGTGAGAAGGTCAAGCGCAAAGAAGGCAAGACCGTTCAGTAAGCTTTTGGATTTTTTACTACAAATTTTAATTCGGGTTGCGGCAAAATCCGCAATCCCAAATCGATGAGACCACAAACTAAGAATAAACTACGTCAGCTTCGCCGCTGGCGCATCCGTAAGAAAGTCGTTGGCACCACATTGCGTCCGCGCATGGCTGTGAAATTCACCAACCGCAACGTGTTCGTTCAGTTCATTGATGATTCTCTCGGGAGAACCATCGCGAGTGCTACCACGTTAAAGAAGGGTGATACAGAGTCCAAGGGTCGTGCAAACGTTGCCAACGCAGCGTTGATCGGCAAAGAGGCTGCGCAAGCAGTTCAAGCGCTCGGAGTTAGTGCTGTGGTCTTTGATCGGGCAGGTGCTCGCTATCATGGTAAAGTGAAGGCGCTGGCTGATGCCGCGCGCGAAGCTGGCCTGAAATTTTAATTTTAATAGGAGAACGTATCGTGGCAGATTTACCTAAAAAACCCCAAGGCGGTGGTGGACGCGGCGGCTTCGCCGGACGTGGACCTGGTGGTCCCGGTGGCGGCGCACGTGGACCCGGTGGGCCTGGCGCACGTGGACCTGGTGGCCCCGGCGGCCCCGGCGGACGTGGTGGTGGACGTGGCGGCAACGCCGGTGGTCCTGGCGGACGCGGACCGCGCCGTCGCAGTGACGGAAGCGACGGGGGTTCCGACGCTAAGGATGGCGTTGAGTTGACTGAAAAGGTCGTTTTCATCAATCGTTCCTCTAAAGTGGTTAAGGGCGGTCGACGTTTTAGCTTCAGTGCTCTTGTTGTCGTCGGTGATAAACAGGGCAGGGTAGGTCTTGGTTTGGGCAAGTCCGTCGAGGTTTCCGATGCCATCCGTAAGGGTGGAGAGGACGCTAAGCACAACATGGTCGCTGTTTCTTTGAAACAGACCACAATCCCACACCATGTGCTCTCCCGTTTCGGTGGTGCCGAAGTGCTGCTACGACCCGCTTCTCCTGGAACTGGCATTATTGCCGGCAAAACAGTTCGTGCTGTCTTGGAGTCTGCAGGTATTAAAGATATTCTGACCAAGTCCATGGGTTCGAGCAACGCCGCCAATGTCGCTAAGGCAACATTGAAAGCCTTGTTAAGCCTACGTTTACGCGAAGAGATCTATCGTTCCCGTGACATTTCCATGCGTCTTGCACCTGTGGCCCCGTCCCTTTGATTAATTTGTTATGCGTCTACATGATTTAAAACCTCGTCCTGGAGCCAAACACCGTCGTAAACGTTTGGGTCAAGGTGAATCCAGTGGTCACGGCAAAACAAGTGGTCGTGGCGGTAAAGGTCAGAGTGCCCGTTCGGGTAGCTCGATTCGTCCCGGATTTGAAGGCGGCCAAATGCCGTTATTCCGCCGCATTCCAAAGCGTGGGTTCAGCAATGCCATGCATAAGATCAACTACGTGGAGGTCAATCTGCGTTCGTTGAATCGTTTTGAGGACGGTGCTCGCGTTGATGAGGCCGCTTTACGGGCCGTCAATGTCGCTCATGGTCGTGGTGACGGAGTCAAAATTCTTGGCACAGGCGACTTGACCCGTAAGCTTACGGTCGTTGCTCATGCCTTTAGCACGACTGCACGCGAAAAGATCGAGGCTCTCGGCGGCACTTGCGAAGTGGTGGTTGCCAAGGCGAGTCGCTCAATTTGAGCACTCTGCCCCCAAACCCTTTCTGAATCATCCGCATGTTCGGAGCTATAGCCAACACATTTTCAAACTGCTTCAAGATCCCTGAATTGAAGTCGCGCATCCTCTTTACCGTGGCTGTGCTGGCGGTTTGCCGTTTGATCGC
>WBXJ01000008.1 GCA_008933045.1 Verrucomicrobiota bacterium | reverse complement strand
TAGCGCTCCAGATAATAAGCCCTCGATCCTCTGGCAATGAAGTTGCTCGAGGGTATTTACAAAGCGGGCGATCACATCCGAGTCACTGCACAGTCGGATGAACTGATCTTCGAACACACGAGCGAGAATCCGCGGCCTACTCAGGGTGTTACGACCGCTCTGCATCCCGCGCCGTAAGCCTCGAACACTCTGCGTATTTCATCGCGAACTCGACGGAAAACCTCAAGCTTTTCCACCTCGGTTCCCGTCGCGTGCGCAGGGTCCTCAAACGGCCAATGGTAACGACGCATCTGCCCCGGAAAAATCGGACAGGCTTGATCCGCATTCCCGCAGACGGTAATGACCGTATCAATGTTTTGTTCGAGAAAATCAGTCAACGGTTTCGATCGATGGCTCGAAATATCGATCCCCACTTCCTGCATGACTTGGATCGCAAGCGGATGAACATATCCCGCGGGTTTCGATCCCGCGCTCTGCACATTCAGCAGGTCGCCCGCAGCGGATCTTAAAAAGCCTTCCGCGAGATGGCTGCGGCAGGAATTACCCGTGCAGAGAATAAGGACAACAGGTTTGCTCATAAGAATAAAACAAGACTAACGGTTCAAACGGTCGGCCTCAAGGCTCGGGTCAACGGGACTGCTGCCAGTGCACCCATGATGGGTGCCAAGAGATAAATCCAAAGATCGCCCAACTGCCAGGAGACCAGAGCAGGAGCCAACGAACGCACAGGGTTCATGGAAGCACCACAAACCGGCCCGGCAAACATGGCCTCAAGCCCGATGACACTCCCGACCACGATCCCTGCGGTGATCCCCTTTTCTTGAGCACCCGTTGAGACGCTCAGGATGACAACCATCAAGATCAAGGTCAGAACAAACTCCATCACAAAAGCTCGCAGGTGAGGGCCGTGAGCATGAGTAGCCCCCAAACCGTTGCTCTCGGGAAACATCCACCAAAGTAGCCCGCTCGCGCATAGTGCCCCGACCGTTTGACTGAGGACATAGGGAATGACCACGTTAGATTCCAACCGTCGAGCGGCAAAAAAAGCCACCGTCACCGCAGGATTGAAATGCGCCCCCGAGACATCGCCAAGAGTATAAATCATGGCCAAAACAATGAGTCCAAACGTGAGCGCGATCCCAGCGTGCGTGATCACGCCATTGAATTGTTGATCAATCACGATGGCACCTGTGCCAACAAAAACCATGGCAAAAGTTCCCAGCGCCTCAGCCAGCATTCGGTTAAAAAGCGTGATTTTCGAGCGAACCATTGTCCCTTAATTATGCTTTTGAACGAATATCGATGCAACGCAATTGAGTGTCCGTGTCGTGTATCAAACAAAGTTGGAATCGGTTCAGAAGATAGGGTAATGGGGGCTTCGGAATTCTCGGGCTTGTCAGGGGGTGTTCTTAAACGTTATTGAATGGGTTCTTTGTGACGATGAATATGTTGGCGAAACGAGTCATTCCCTGTTTGGACGTGCATGATGGGGCGGTGACCCGCGGTGTGCAGTTTGGCAAGGTCGAGGAGGGTGGCCTGCGGAACGTGGGGGATCCTGTGACGTTGGCGGTGCTGTATGACGAGCAGGGGGCCGATGAGATGGTGTTTTTTGATATCACGGCGAGTGCTCAGGGCAGGGGGACGATGGTGGAAACGATTGAGCGGGTTGCGGATCGTTGTTTCATGCCTTTGACTGTCGGGGGCGGGATTCGCTCGGTGGCAGATATGAAGGTGATGTTGAAGGCGGGGGCAGATAAGGTGTCGATTAACTCGGCAGCATTGGCCACGCCGGATTTGATTCGTGAGGGGGCGGAGAAGTTTGGAAGTCAATGTGTGGTGGTCTCGATCGATTGCAAATTAACGGGGCCGGGGCGGTGGGAGGTGTTTTCTCACGGGGGTCGGAAGTCAACGGGGTGGGAGGTGCAGGATTGGGCCGAGCGTGCGGTGGAGTTGGGGGCTGGGGAGATTGTTTTGAATAGTATTGATTCGGATGGGATGAAGCAGGGGTTTGATCTATTGATTACGAGGAGGATCAGCGAAGCGGTGCCGGTGCCCGTGGTGGCGAGTGGCGGGGCGGGGACGTTGGCGCATTTGGCCGAGGTTTTGTTGGAGGGCCGGGCGGATGCGGTGTTGGCGGCGAGCATCTTTCATTTCGGAGTTTTTACGGTGGGTCAAGTGAAGGCTTATCTGGCTGAACAAGGAATTACGGTTCGTTGTTGAGCCGAGTAAAGTTTAGGTTTTTTACCAAGGTGTGAAGAATGAGTTTTATCGAGAAGTTAAAGTTTAATGAGGACGGGTTGATTCCGGCGATTGTACAGGAGGCAGGGACTGGCCGAGTGTTGATGATGGCGTGGATGAATCGTGCGTCGGTGGAACGCACGGTGGCGACGGGGAATACGTGTTTCTGGAGTCGTTCGCGTCAAAAATTTTGGGTCAAAGGGGAATCGAGCGGTCATTTTCAGAAGGTAAAGGATATGGCCTTGGATTGTGATGGGGACACGTTGTTGGTGCAAGTGGAGCAGACGGGAGCGGCGTGTCACGAGGGTTACAAAAGTTGTTTTTTTCGTTCGGTGAGTGCTTCGGGGGATGCGTTGAGGGTCACGGAAGCGCAGCTTGAGACTCCGGAACAGATTTATGGAAAGAAGGGCTGATTGGCTGGCGCCATTTCAGGGTTGATTTCGTCAGTGGGAGAGGAAATCGTCGTCCATCATGTCAGATCAAATAGTTCCGTTCAACACGCCGTTGTGGTGGATTAGCCTCGCGGCGATCGCGTTTGCGCGGGGGATGGATTTTCTGAGCACGTTTGTGGCGACGCCGAATTTAGTGCTGGAGGCGAATCCAATCGCAAAACGGTTAGGGTGGCGTGGTGGGTTGGTGGTGAACGCCGTGATTACGGTGGTGGTTGCGTTCTGGACGTTGCCCGCAATTATTATTGTGACCACGAGTTTATTGGTGGCGGCGCGGAATTTTCAAGGGGCCTGGCTGATGCGAACGATGGGTGAGGATGCTTACCGAGGCTGGATGGCAAGGCACTTATCGAATGCGCCGGTGTTGCTTGTGCTGGGTTGTATCTTGGGCCAATCGTCATTGGTGGCGATGATTGGGTTTCTTTTGCTGGCGTTTGGAGAGTCAAGGCTCATGCCGTTGGGTGTGGGGATGGGGATGATCACTTACAGCTTGGCGATTTTAGTATTCTCCTGTCTTTCCTTGTGGCGGATGCGCCGTCGTTAGGTATATTCGTGCGCACCAATTGCCTGACTATGTATTCGCCAAATCTTGACGAGTTTATGAAGCTGACCGAACAAGGAAACTTGATCCCGGTCTCTCGGCGGTTGCTGGCGGATTATGAGACGCCGCTTTCGGCTTATCTCAAGATTCGGGGTCAGGGCGAGTCCTTCATTTTTGAATCCGTGGAAGGCGGAGAACATTTGGGGCGTTATTCCTTCGTCGGCTGTAACCCCCGCGCTATCATTCGTCAGGAGGGAGATCAGGTTTCCGTTTTGGAGAATGGCAAAGTCACTCAGACCTTTCGAGTCTCGCCGGAAGCATCCACAGCAGGCCCGGAAGTGGTGAAAGACGGATTGGTGGTTGTCGAACGGTTATTGCAGCAGTTCCGACCCGTGACGCTTCCCAATCTGCCACGTTTTACAGGGGGTGCAGTCGGGTTTATTGGCTACGAATTTATCCATGATGTGGAGCCGATCGTCCCGCGTCCTCAGCGGAATGATCTGGGCACTCCTACGATGTATTTCCTGATCGCTGATGAGTTATTGATCTTCGATCGAGTCGCGCAAACGCTGACGATCCTCGTTAACGCTGTGATCGATCACACCACGTCGGCCGAGGACGCGTATGAGAATGCGTTGGGAGAAATCGACCGCCTTGTTGCGTTGCTTGAGCAACCGATCGAATTCAAACCCGCAGACTTGCCGAGCGAGGTGCCTGCATTGCCATTTGAATCTAACCTGACGCGGGAACAGTTTTTTGCTCATGTCGCGGCGGCAAAAAAATACATCGTCAACGGCGACATTATCCAAGTGGTGGGATCGCAGCGATTCTCCACGAAAACCCACGCCGCGCCGATCGATATCTACCGCGCCGCACGTTCGATCAATCCTTCGCCGTACATGTTTTTGCTTGAGTTGGAAGGGTTTGCACTTGTGGGAGCCTCGCCAGAAATTCATGTGCGCTGCGAGGATCATCAGGTCGAAATCCGCCCGATCGCTGGGACTCGGCCTCGAGGGAAAACTGAAGCGGAAGATCTGGCAAATGAAAAAGACCTTCTAGCCGACCCCAAGGAGCGCGCGGAACATGTGATGCTCGTGGACTTGGCCCGCAATGATTTAGGCAGAGTGTGCGATTACGGTTCGGTGCGAGTGAATGAGTTGATGATTATCGAACGTTACAGTCACGTCATGCACATCGTGTCAGAGGTGCAAGGGCAACTCGCTGCCGACAAAACACCCTACGACCTGATGCGCGCGACATTCCCTGCGGGCACATTGTCGGGAGCACCCAAGATTCGAGCGATGCAAATCATCGCCGAACTCGAACAAACTCAGCGCGGTCCATACGGCGGATGCGTGGGGTATTTCTCGTTCAGTGGCAACTTGGATTGTTGCATCACGATCCGAACGGCCTTGATCAAGGACGGGTTGGCGCATGTGCAAGCGGGCGGCGGGTGGGTCAATGATTCCACGCCAGAATCTGAATTTCAAGAAACGGTGAATAAATCTAAAGCCATGCTGAAAGCTGTTGCCCTTGCGGAGAGCTTTAATCAAAATCCTTAAAAAATGAAAGTCGCCGAACCCCAGTCGGAACTGTGGTAAAGCAGAAAAAAATTACGAATAGATCCACTCAAACCCGAGTCTGAAGAACCGATAACACTCAAACCCATGCGTCTCAAATTCTTATTCTTATTGTTGCTTAGCGTTGGCCCGTTCCTTTTACATGCCCAGCAAGGCTCCAAACTCACCCTCAAACAAGGCGATCATATTGTCCTCGTGGGTAATGCGCTGCCCGATCGATTCCAACATTCCGGCTGGCTCGAGACTCTGGTCCATGCTCGGTTTCCTGATTATCAATTAGTTTTTAGGAATTTAGCCGCCGCAGGGGACGAGGTCGTGACGAGACATCGCTCCGAAAATTTCGGCACACCCGACGATTGGTTGAAACGCGCTCAGGCCGATGTAATTTGGGCTTTTTTCGGATTCAATGAATCGTTTCAAGGCGAAGCCGGTCTTCCCAAATTCAAGCAAGACCTCGATAAATACCTCAAAGAGACATTAGCCAAAAACTATTCAGATCGAGGCACCGTGCGGATCGTCCTTTTTTCGCCCATTGCGAATGAGCAACATGTTGACCCTAGTTTTCCAGATCCCGCCGTAAACAATGCGAACCTTCAGCTTTACACGGTTGCGATGGCCGAAGTGGCGGCGAGCAATCGGGTTCCGTTTATCAACCTCTTCGCCCCCTCGCAACAACTCTATAAAGCCGCCGCCAGCGAGAGGAAATCACTGACCGCGAACGGAATTTTCCTGACCGATGAAGGAGATCGCCGCATTGCGCCTATCCTGTTCGAACAAGTGTTCGGCGAACCTGCGCCCGAAGGGAACTATAAAAAACTGCGCGATGTTGTGAACGAAAAGAACGCGCAATGGCACGGACGCTACCGGACGATCGACGGATATAACGTTTATGGCGGGCGATCCCAACTGAGTTTCCCTTCAGGCAAAGACGGCCCTCAAATCACGAATTACAAGGTGATGCAGGAAGAGATGGGGCAACGCGACGTGATGACCGCCAATCGCGATAAACGGATTTGGGCCGTCGCTCGAGGTGGCGACCTCGTTGTGGATGATTCAAATCTGTCCTCTATCACCAAGGTCGAAACCAACAAACGTGGCGCATTGCCCGACGGAAGCCACACGTTTCTTGGAGCCGAAGCGGCGATCGCCAAAATGACGATCCACAGCGGCATGAAGGTCAACCTTTTCGCCAGCGAGGAACAATTTCCTGAACTGGTCGCGCCTGTGCAAATGGCTTGGGATACTCATGGACGGCTGTGGGTGGCGGCTTGGCTCAACTATCCGGAACGCGCACCCCTCAGCAAAAAGGGGGACAGCCTTCTCGTTTTTGAGGATACCGACGGAGATGGCAAAGCAGACAAATGCACCACCTTCGCCGACGACCTGAACGGCCCCACCGGATTTCAATTCTACAAGGATGGCGTGTTGGTTATGCAAGCTCCCGACCTTTGGTTCATGCGCGACACTGATGGTGACGGCAAAGCCGATTCCAAGGAGCGCGTGCTGATGGGTATGGATTCAGCGGACTCCCACCATACGGCCAATGCGATTTGCCTCGATCCGGGCGGAGCAATCTACCTGAGCGACGGCGTTTTTCACCGCACACAAGTTGAGACCGCACGCGGCCCCGTCCGTAATAACGACGCAGCCATTTTCCGATTCGAACCTCGCACCGGTCGATTCGAGACCTATGTGTCCTACGGCTTTGCCAATCCGCACGGTCGTGTTTTCGATGGGTGGGGAAATGACATCATCACCGATGCTACTGGCAACGCCAATTATTTTGGAGCGGCCTTCAGCGGCCACATAGACTATCCCGCAAAGCATCCCGGCATGAAGGAGTTTTGGAACCGTCCCTCCCGCCCATGCCCGGGAACTGGCATGCTAACGAGCCGGCATTTTCCTGAAGAGTTTCAAGGAAACTTCCTCAACGCCAACGTGATCAGTTTTCAGGGAATCTACCGTGTTAAAGTCACAGACGAAGGTTCAGGATTGAAGGGTGAAACCTTGGAGAATCTGATCTCCTCAAGCGACCCCAATTTCCGTCCCAGCGCGGTCTCGGTGGGTCCCGATGGAGCCATTTATATTACCGACTGGCATAATGCGATCATCGGTCATATGCAGCACCATCTTCGTGACCCCAACCGTGACCATGGCCATGGACGCATCTACCGGATGACCTACCCAGGTCGCCCTCTGCTGAAGCCCGTTAAAATCTACGGAGAACCCGTGTCGAAACTCGTCAAACTACTCTCGGAACCCGAGAACCAAACCCGAGAACTCGCCAAAGTTGAACTCGGCACACGCCCTCCCGCAGAGGTCGTCGCCGCTGCGAAAAAATGGGCCACTTCGCTCGATAAAAATGATCCTGCTTACCAACATCACCTGATGGAAGTTCTGTGGGTTCACCAATGGATGAATGTGGTCGATGTCCCCCTGCTCAAGCAAATGTTGAACTCGCCAGAACCCAAGGCAAGGGCAGCTGCCGCTCGCGTATTGTGCTACTGGAGGGATCGCGTTCCCGAATCCCTATCATTGTTCAAAACATTGGCAAAAGATTCCCATCCACGCGTGCGCCTTGAGGCCGTGCGTGCTGCCAGCTTCTACAAAGAGGAAGCAGCCACCGACGTCGCACTTGCGATCCTCGGCCAACCGACCGATTACTACCTCGATTACACCCTGCGCGAAACTCTGCGACAGTTGGAACCCTCATGGCGCCAAGCCATCGCATCAGGTCGCCCCATCTCCACCGAAAACGTCGCAGGAATCGACTACCTTATCAGCCGCGTCAACACTTCCGAACTGCTTAAAATGCAACGAACAGACGCCGTGCTCGAATCCATCCTGATCCGCTCCGGAGTTCAAGATGCGGATCGTATGGTAGCTCTGGACGCACTTGCCACAGCTCGCAAAACGACCCGCCCCAAACTCCTCCTCTCTCTCCTCGAGACACGGGGCAAATCCGACCCCGCAGCCGCATCCAACCTCGCTCACCTGTTGCCATTCCAACTGACGGAAGAACTGAAGCCCATCCGGTCATCCATCAGCCAATTGGCACGCACTGGAGGCTCCGGCGAGGTAAAGGCATCCGCTTGGGCCGCATTGGCCGTTGCGGATAATTCGTTCACTCAAGTCTGGAAGGAATCAGCCCAAGCCGCCTCGACCCTGACCGATCTACTGAATGGCATTCCAACCATCAGCGACATCACTCTACGAGCCCAGGCATTCCCGCTCATCAAACCGCTCCTCGTAGATCCATCCCCGGAGATCAACACCCTGACCCAAGGCAAACAAACCCAAGGAGCACAATTTGTGCGCATTGAATTGCCTCGCAAAGGAACATTGACCCTCGCCGAAGTCCAAATCTACAGCGACGGCAAAAATATCGCGCCCCAAGGCAAAGCCCGCCAATCCAGCATCTCCAACGGAGGCGAAGCCCAAAACGCCATCGACAACCGCACCGACGGGAGCTACGGCAGCGGCACACAAACCCACACCCTCGAGAACGAAACCAATCCTTGGTGGGAAGTGAACCTCGGCCACGAAGTCCCCATCGAAGCTGTCACTGTCTGGAACCGCACCGACAGCGAGCTTGGGAAACGGTTAGAAGGATTTAACCTGACATTACTTGATGCCAACCGGCGCGAGATCTTCCAGAAAACAGGCAACGGCGCACCAAGTCCCAGCCTCCGCCTCGACATCTTCACGGATGCTGCTGGTAACCTTCGTCGAGCTGCGATCCGAGCCAGCGTTTCACTCAACGAACAACCTGAGACCGTCTTCGCACTGCTCTCAACCCTCATCTCCAAAGGACAACAGCTCACCACCTCTGCACAAGGACTCCGCGCCTTGCCTCGCAACACTTGGCCCAAAACCGGCGTAGGTAAGGTCGCACAAGACCTCGTTGAATGGGCTAAGAAAATCCCTACACAACAACGCACCACACGCGATTACGTTGAAACAATTCAATTCGCAACCGACCTTGCAGGGTTTCTCCCCGCCGACCAAGCCCAACTCCTGCGCCGCGATCTCAAAGACCTCCGAGTCGCTGTCTACGTCATCCGCGCAGTCCGAGAACAAATGCGCTACGACACACCTCGGTTAGTTGTCGAGGCAGGCAAAGCCATCGAAATTATCGTCGAGAACGCCGATTTCATGCCGCACAACCTTGCCATCGTGCAACCCGGCTCACGGGAAAAAGTGGGTCTAGCCGCCTCCCTGATGAAGCCAGAACAAACCGACGGTAGAGGTCGCGCCTACATCCCTGCCATGGTCGAAATCATCGCAGCCACCAAGCTCCTCGAAGCCGGGCAAAGTGCGACACTTAGCATCACCGTCCCCAACAACCTAGGTGACTACGACTACGTCTGCACCTTCCCAGGTCATGCCGCCGTCATGTGGGGACGCATGGTCGTCACCCGCGACGTAGACGCCTACCTCCAAGCCAATCCGCAACCCCCAATCATTCCAAACCACCCGCAAGGTCAAAACCACAAGCACGAATAAACCCCAGATCATCCAAGCAAAATGCGGTGAATCTCCTTGCCGTGACGATTGAGTAACTTATAGTAAAAAAGTGACGGCGGGGTAGCCAAGTGGTAAGGCACGGCTCTGCAAAAGCTGCATTCGTCGGTTCGATTCCGACCCTCGCCTCCATCTCTTAATGCTTGTGCTTGAGAGAGTTACGAATAACGGGATGCTGAACCTTTAGCGGATTCTTCAGTGAAATGTCTGCTCCGGCGCTACACGCCCACTGCTCGTTCACGAGGTTTCGGTTCGCGAGCGCATACTCGAATCCATGAGAATCGAGATGAAACAACGCTACCGGGGTTTTCCGGCGTGGGACATCCCGCGTGGTGTTGGCCCAGATGGCGCCCTTGATCAGGCCCAGCCGGACTTCATGCACGGGACGAGCGGTTTTGGTTTCGGTGGTTTGTTTGGACATAGACGATTCTCCTTAAAATGAGAGTTAATCGTCTCTGATCCTGTCCGCTCACGAGAACGCTTCGCTGGAACGGATTCGAGTGAATGTTCGGAATCGGTCAGGAGTAGAAGTAGCCCTAATGCCGAGCTCGGCATTATGGCTATTTTGCGTAGCAACGGATAATGCCGAGTAACCGGGACGATTCTTCAAAATCTTTGGCGAATCGCCCTTTTTTGACGGCACTCAACTCGGCGTTATCGGAGGGCTCGCAGGATGGCTGAGAGCCTGTCAGCCGGAGACGACTCGACCGACCTCTGAGCGGCTTCCTTGGCGCGGGTCATTTCTTTCAGTTCAATGTGACGCCGCAACATGTCGAATTCGCCACTCCGTGGGCGAAGTTCTTTCCCAAGCTTGAAAGGCGCGAAAGAATGAATTGGCGTCTTCAAAGCCGAGCAGGAAGGCGACTTCGGGCAATTCCACCGCGCGCTGCTTCAAATAGCGGCGGGCAAGTTCGCGCCGCGTCTCTTCTACGAGTTGCTGAAAGGTGAAACCTGCGTCGGTGAGTCGCCGTTGAAGCGTGCGCGTGCTTAGGCCGAGTTCTTGAGCGACACCTTGCAGCGTCGGCCGCTTTCCGGCCAACGAACGCTTGAGGGTGTCCTTTACCTGTTGGCCTACATTCAGCACCGCGTTCCCCGCTTTAAGTTCGGAATCCAGGTGCGTTCCGATTATCGTCAGCAACTCTTCGTTCTGAGTGACAAAGGGGCGGTCGAGATCACTGCTTCGAAACACCAACGCATTGCGGTCGGAGTTGAAACGCACTTGGCAGCCGAAATGACGCTCAAGCAATGCGCGATGCCTCACAGGCCGCGTCACTTCCAATCGCAAAGGTGTGATTTGTCCATCGCTCCCCCGCTGGCCGACACACAAAATCCATGACAGCCCCAAATCGACCATGATGTCGGGCTGTGCTTCCTTGGCTTCGATGAAGAAAAACTCAACCGAGGTTTCCTGTGCTTTTCTGTGAACGCGAATTTCCTCCGGGCAGGTCAGTTGCTTGTAACGAGCGAGTCGTTGTAAAGCGTCGCCGAATGTCCGGCTGCAAACACCGGCGATGGAAACCGGATGGCTGCGCTCGAACCGCAATTCCGTACCGAGCTTTAGTCCAAAACCAGGGTCGGAACTCAATTCGGCAACGGTTCTCCAGATCGCGAAGACTTGAGCTGTCGTGACGTAGATCTTTTCCTGTTCGAAAAGATTGGCGGGCAAGCCCGCACGTCGAAGCAGCATCGGCACGGATATTTTTTCCGCCGCAAACCGCTGTGCCCAGGCTTTGGTGATTCGAAATCGGTCGGGCATCACTTCGGCTTCACGTCGTAACAGAACAGCGTGTCTTGATCTCGGATGTAGAGTTTGCCGTTGGCGACCACAGGATGCGCCCATGCCGGCTTGTCCGTGCGTTCGGGCTGAGTGAAGCGCCCGCGTTCCATGTATTCCTTACGGCTGGGTTCAATCAAAACAATTGGGCCTTCCTCGGTGCGGTAGTAGATCCGTCCGTCGGCGAACGCGACCGAACCTTTGGTCACGCGACGTTTGTCCGAATCCTTTTCATTCCACAACACCTCACCGGTCTTGAAGTCCAGACAAGCCAGATAGCCGCCACCGTTCCCGCCGTTGGCTCCGAACAAAGCGCCGTCGTGTAGAATGACGCCGCCGTGATGATTCTCCATCGACTTGGAAAACCAGACTTCTTCCGCGGCGAACTCGCCGTTTTCTTTCTTAACCAATTTCGCCAATCCACCGCCCGCGCCATACGCGGTTGCGGCGAACACATGGCCGTCGTGATAAATCGGTGTGGAGATATTGATCCGCATTCCGTTGGCGGGCTTGTCGTACCGCCAGAGTAATTTGCCATCCGCAGCGGAAACCCCGGCGACGGTCATGGCGAGAAGCTGCACGTATTGACGCTGACCGCCGAAGTCTATGGCGATGGCTGACGAATACGCGGCACCTGTGTTTGGCGGGCTCATGGATTTCATGCCGGCCTCCTCGTCTGTCAATTTGCCGTCGCCGTTCACATCAAGCTTTTTCAGAGCGATCACAGCGTTTTTGATCTCCGCCTCATCAATCACATTGCTTTCGTCGGCATCCAATGCCGAGAGCGCCTTGATCATACGCATGATGCCGGGGCCACGACGACGCCCGCCCTGACCACCGCCGCGCCCTGCGGGACTGACCTCGTCTTCAGAAAGCTTTCCGTCCAGATTCTTGTCCAGTTTCAATAGAGCAGTTGGCGCAGCGGCGATTTCATCGGCGGAAAGTTCCTGGTTTTGATCTTTGTCCAGCGTGGATAGCACGGGATCGGTTTGCATTGCATTGGGGCGATTTCCACCCGGCCCGCGGTTTTGGCTCTGTCCGCTGCCGGCACGGTCGGGCACCTGGCTTTTCCAAATGGTTTCGCCGGTCAGCTTGTTCAAGGCGACCATCGTCGCTTCCTCTCCACCGGGCGTGCAGATCACTTTGTCGCCGTCCACGAGGGGTGACTCGCGAAAGCTCCACATCGGGCTTCTGCCTTTGAAATCAGCCACGAGGCTTCGTTGCCAAATCACCTTGCCGTCGGCCGCTTGCAGGCACGCGACATTGCCTGCGAGGCCCATGACATACAGGCGGTCGCCATCCACGGTCGGCGTGGCACTTGGGCCTTCCTTTGACTGCGGCCAGTTCTGAGGCTGCGCCGGGGCAATTCGAACGGCCCAGACCTCCTTGCCGTCCCTCTCGGACAGTGCCCAAACGATCTCCTCTGCCCCGCGATGGCTCATTCCGTAGATGCGGCCCGCGGCGATGGATGGCGTGCTGTCGCCACCACCCAAGCCTTTGACCTTCCACGCCAACAGCGGACCGCCCTTTGGCCATTCTTTGAGCAGACCGGTTTCTTTGGAATGAGCCGTGCGATCCGGTCCTTGCCATTGCGGCCAATCAAACTGTGCGGACAACCCGCGTTGGGCGAAAGCCGCGATGGCGAGAGCGAGTACGATGGCGCGATACATAGGCGTCGATGTTTGGATTTTGACCGCTGTCATGTTTTTCACAATAAACCACAACAGAATTTCGTCACTAGCAGAACGCGCCAATCTACTTGCCAAACACGCCAGAGGGGAGCCGATTCAACAAGTTCTAACCGTTGAAAAAGTCCCGATAATGCCGAATCACAAAAAGCAAAAAGGGCGATTCCCCAAAGATTTTGGAGAATCGCCCCGGTTACTCGGCATTATCCGTTGCTACGCAAAATAGCCCAACTCCCGCAAGGAGCTGTAGTCGTGGGGCCGTTCTGTGGTGCGTTGCCCTAGGATGATGTGATCCAGCACCTCGATTTTGAGCAGTTGCCCGGCGCGAATGAGGTCGCGCGTCACCCGGATGTCCGCCTCGCTCGGCGTCGGGTCTCCGCTTGGATGGTTGTGGACGAGAATGATGGCTGACGCGCGTTTTAAGATGGCTACAGCAAAGACCTCGCGAGCATGAACCAGCACTTGGTCGAGGATGCCTTGCGCGATGTTTTCGATACCAATAAGGCGACGGCGAGTGTTGAGACAGACGACTTGGAAATGCTCGACGGCGTAAAGGCGGTTCGGCTCGCGCAACGCTTCGGCAACGCGTTCAGGCGTATCCATCATCGGCGCTTCACGGTGCGCTTCCTGGCTCAGGCGTTGCGCGAGCAGGAAGGCGGAGCGGATGGCAGCGGCTTTGCCTTTGCCGATCCCTTTGAGTTGTTGGAGTTCATCGAGAGAGGCACGAGCGAGCGGAGCCAGGCCGCCAAACCGCTCCATGAGTAACTGGGCCTGGCGAGGACCGGCAAGCGTGGACAAAAGCTCGGCGTTGGACGCCTGTTCGATGGACTGCATGAAATACCTCCTTGGGGCACGAAACAGCTCGGCCTGTGACCTGGTTATGGAGGTTCTCGACGATTAAGTGCGCTTCCACCGAACAACTCCCAATGACTCCGCGAGTATACCGATGGGATGTTGAACCTGCGATACCCTCAGAGTCGTAAGGATAGCCAACCAGTCGAAATTGAAAAACGACTCGAAAAAGTGATTGTCGGTGGAACCAACCCATCCAAAGAAGGGCGAGCGCCAGCAGGCACCCCGGTTTACAGGCAATTCGAGAACTGATTTGGGAGCAGGCAGTGTTCCACCGTTGACGATGAAACATCTCAATCCTCAGCCAGAAGCCGTTCGACAAATAACGCCCATACCACCAACACTTCCGCCATGCAATTATCAAGCGATCAAGTGTTTGGATTCCTTCTGGAGAAACGAGTCACCCACCTGCACCACGCCAACACGGTCACCACGTCTTGCGCTTTCATTCAGCGCAAGGCCCTTTTTGCCCGTGGTTGCATGGAATATTTTGACTTTAATCAGACCGCGCAAAAATCGGACGAAACCGATAGGCAGCAAGGTGTCTATTTCGACGTATTCTTGGACACTGTGGACATTCACACTCGTGCCAAAGCACGAAACGCCTATGGGCCAGTGCTTTTCGAACTATCAGCCAAGAAGCTAATCGAGATGAATCTCCCTCCACTTTGGATTACGAAATCCAACCCGATGAATTGGACCGAGAAAACGACGCAGCAAGAAAAGTGGTTTCAAAATGTAGACGAGCTTCGCAAAGACTTCGTTGTCGGCAGATTCAATCAGATGATTGTTCTGCGTCATATTGGCGGAATCCTGCCGCTTGAATCCTGCCTCGACCGTGTAGTTTTGGACGATCCTCAAATGAAGACCGCATCCCACGACACTTTCACCCTATCATTGGGCGCTTTGGTCGCTGCCCGCGCGTCCGCAAACACCCCGATGTCGTTCAAATTTAGAAAACGAGCCTGTTCCGAAGGATGCAACTGTCTGGGTGAGTATCAGGCCAAGCCAAAAATGACCGAGGAATTCTTTGTGCCCCACCGAACCAAGCCCGCTCCAATTGTGTCTGCCGTCACAGCTCCCCGGAATTGAACGCGATCAAGATTCAACTTCTCGGAACCACAGAGTTTTGACCTCATCAGGTGGTCGAACTCATTGGGAGGGCGATGTCTCGATTCCACGCCCATCCACTGTCAGTAAAAGTGTCAGTGAAACTGTTAAGCGGAGGCCGGTGGGAGGCGGGGCTTCGTGGAGGAGAGTTTACTTGAAACCTCAGCAAAACCCGATATTTTGCAACAGGTTACAGGCGGGAGTCGGGCGATTCCGACCCTCGCCTCCATCTCTTAATGCTTGTGCTTGAGAGAGTTACGATTAACGGGATGCTGAACCTTTAGCGGATTCTTCAGTGAAATGTCTGCTCCGGTGCTACACGCCCACTGCCCGTTCACGAGGTTTCGGTTCGCGAGCGCATACTCGAATCCATGAGAATCGAGATGAAACAACCCTACCGGGGACTCAAAATCTCCGGGATCACTGTGCACTTCTACCGCTACGCGTGGGCGGAACGCGCCAAATCGGACGGGTATCCAGAGCTGTTCGCCCAGCAGGCGCTCGGATACAACAGCAAGGCGATTCACGGCGCCTACGTCATCATTCCCTCCTTGGGAGAATACAAGAAGAAGGCCGAGGAACAGCGGGTCATTCCGTTCCTGACTCCGGCGATTCCGGCGGTCGGTGCCGGGATCCGATATCTTAGGTTTGTTTCCATTGGAACCTCATCGACTATGCCGTTCCAATTTTGAAGACACGCCCTAGCCGCGAACCTCTCAAGGATGGGCTGGTCGGAATGGCACCCGGGCTCAATGTCAGGAAACGCCGGTTTCGCACGTTCTTTCTCCTAAGAACAGTTTATGAATCGCCTCTTCACATGCGTCCGCACCCGATACGCCTTCACTCTGTTGGAGTTGCTAGTGGTCATCGCGATCATTGCTATTCTAGCGGCGTTGCTGCTGCCCGCGCTTTCCAAGGCGAAGTCCCAGGCCCAAAGCGTTCGCTGCCAGTCCAATCTCCGCCAAATAAACCTCGCACTGCTCGGCTACGCGCACGATTTCCGTGACTACGATCCCCCACGGCAGGGAATCCCGTACTGGACGCAACCCCTTTTCCCCTACTTCGGAGCCACCGAAGGCGTCCTCAAATGCCCCGCCGATTCCCGATCCCCAACCAAGATTCCTTGGCCCGTGAACGTGCCTCAGCCCGTTTCGGGCCAGCTCCCCTATGATGTTGACGGTTCTCACCGAAGCTATATCGCCAACGGGTGGAACGATTACTTCAAGGAGAGTCTCGCACCCGAAGCAATGGCCCGTTTCCAAGTCATTCTGAACTCCACTCCGTCCCGGTTCACCTGGGAGTATTCCGTGCGGCTTAACGCCATTCCGCTTCCGTCCGACACCATCACGTTCGGCGAAAAGAAGTCCGCTTCTCCTCAAGCCTACATGGATTTCCTTCAGGGTCAGGCTGGCGGTGACGACATCAACCAGGTCGAACACGGCCGTCATAGCCGCAGTGGACCACGATCCGGACGGTCCAACTTCGCCTTTGTCGACGGCAGCATCCGCTCATTGCGCTACGGTCAGTCCATAACACCAATCAACCTTTGGACCACCACTACCTTTTTCCGAAACATGCCTCCATTACCTTCCAGTCAAATCAAGTAACCCACGAACTACATACCTCCGACTATTTGACAATGAAACGAATCCTTCGATCCTTAGTCGCCGCGTTGCACATCGGATTGGGCGCCCTCGGTGCGAGTGCCGCCGTGGGACATCCCGCGTTCATGAGTCCTCAGGCGTCGCCTATTGCCCTCGCAGGAGGCATGGTCTTCGTTGCCAACACCCCGTCTGACACGATAGAAGTCATCAAGGCGAGCACCCACGCCGTAGTAGCCCGCATCCACGTCGGCATCGAACCGGTTTCCGTCACGGTACGACCCGATGGCAAGGAAGTGTGGGTTGCGAATCACGTCTCGGATACGGTGAGCGTGATCGATACAGATCCAGCGAGCCCGACGCATCTTCAGGTAATTGCCACAGTGCAGGATTTAGATCCATCTACGAAGGCGACGCGATTTGACGAGCCGGTCGGCATCGCCTTCGCCAGCAACGACAAGGCATACGTCGCTCTATCCTCAGAGAACCAGATTGCGGTGATCGACGTGGCCCGGCGCACCTTGGTCAAGCGATTGGAAATTCCAGCGCAAGACCCGCGGGCCATCGTGGTGCGCGCCGGACGGCTTTATGTGATACCGTTCGAGTCCGGGAACCAGACGCAGCTTTCCGGTGGTATGGGCAAAGCAGATGGCAAGCTCGTGACGTTCAACGCCTGGAACCACTCCATCGCCACCAACAACGTGCTTTCCCTGGGCCACGTGGTGGACATCGTCAAGAATCCCAAGGTGCCAGATCGCGATTTGTTCGTGTTCGATACCACGACGGACAAACTGGTCGAGACCGTCAACACACTGGGCACTTTGCTGTACGGCCTCACCGTGGACTCTGGCGGATTCGTTTACATTGCGCAGACGGATGCGCGCAATGACGTCAACGGCCGCGCCGGGACGCGGAAGCATGGTTTGGCGGAGATGGAGAACCGCGCGTTCCTCAACCGCGTCACTTGCCTTACCTTCAGCGGTGGCCGTGCGAACCCGCCGACGTTTATCGACCTTGAACCATTGCCGCCGCAGCAACCCGGAGAGGGCATGGCCCTGGCGACGCCGTATGCCATTCAGATCAGCGACGACGATTCGACGCTCGTGGTGTCAGCGGCTGGCTCGGACAAGCTATTCACCGTGGACATCGCCACCAGGAAAGTCCTGGGTCGCGTCACTGTCGGAGCCGTTCCTCAGGGCATTGCCCTTGAGTGCGGCGCCGATGGCAAGCCGTCGCGTGCGTGGGTACTAAATGCTGCCGCTGACACCGTTTTCCTCGTGGACGTCTCGCAGCCCTCGAAGCCTGGCGTGGTTGACAGCATCGTGCTCGCGGATCCTACCGATCCGCTGGTGAAGCGGGGGCGGATTGCATTCGAGACAGCTGCTTCCTCCACCACCGGCACTTTCTCATGTGCCAGTTGCCATCCCAACGGGCATACCGACCAACTGCTTTGGGTCCTCAAGACACCGATCGTCACCGGTGGAAACCAGATCATGCCTCGGTTGACCATGCCGATTCGCGGGCTGCGCGACACGGAGCCGTACCATTGGGACGGCACTCTCGGCGACCCGTACGGAGGGATCAACTCTGCGCACCTCTTCACGTTTGTCCCACCCAACAGTCGGGTCGATTCGCAGGAAACCAGTGCCCGCAATCTTATCGACGCGGGCCTCGCCGCGACGATGAGCAGGGAAGGTTACACGAAGCTCAATGACGAAGGAAAACCTGGCCGCCTGTCGGCTGCCGAACGTGACGCGATGGCCAAATTCCTCTTGCCCGTCCCCTATCCCCCGGCCCAACGGCGCGCTTTCGACAACGTGGTATCCGCCGAAGCCAGGAAGGGATTCCAGTTGTTCCACGTTGATGGCGACAACGACCCCTCCAAGTCCCGGCCCAACGTCTGCGGCGACTGCCATCGCATGCCGTTTTGGACCAGTACCAAAACCCCCGGCACCGGCATGGACGCGCCGACGTGGCGGGGCGCCTATGATCGCTGGGTGATCCTGCCGCAGGGACGACTTAACATTATCGACTTCGACTTCTACCACACCGTGGCAGAACGGGGCGCGCCCGAACGCAGTGTCTGGCAACTCGCCTGGGGCGGACGGAAACGCTTTGACCCAGTATGGAACATGGTCCTTGAGGGCAGCACTGGCTTCTCCGGCGCCTTTGCCCGGCAACTGACGCTCAATCACAGCACAGCGTCCGGTGCGTTCACGTTGGGTCTCTTGGAGGCCTTGGAAGAGGCCGCCGCTGAGGGAGCCGTTGTTCTTCAGGGCGAAGGCGTCTGGATCACCGACGGCAAAGCGACGTCGGTTGAACTTGAATTCAAGGGCAATGCCAAAACCGGAAGCTATCTCGAACGGAATGGCACCGGAAAATCCTTCGCACGATCCGATCTGATAGCGATGGCCACAGCCGGTCGCTTCGTCGGGACCTTCACCGCCCGTCTCGGCACCCAGGTGGACGTGGATCACCCGCAACCCGCCCTTTGGACGCTTGGTCCCATTCAAAAACAGAGCGGCCGCCAGGAGTTCCCGATTCTGCGCCCTGGCAACCCGAGAATGCAGCTCAGCGGCCGCCACTTCCGCGCGGATGCCCGCCTGATCGTCGACGGGCGACGGGTGACGGGCACGGTGGCCTTGGAGCCAAGGGAAACCGTCATCATCGAATTGGCAACCATGCCTCCTACTGGACTCCACCTTCTCCAAGTCCAAAACCCAGACGGACTTTTCAGCAACGATTTCATTTTTCATGTTACCGACAACGCCGCAGCAGCCGACGAATTGACGCGCCGGCTGGATGCCGCCCGAGGCAGCCCATCGGAACTCCTACCGTCCGCCATCGCCCGTGGGGACCTTGAAGCTACCAAACGGCATATCGTTCGCGGTGCAGGCGTCAATCAACAGGATCCCCAAAGCGGGTCGGTGCCCCTCAGCGTCGCCGCGTTGCACGGCCGCTTGGACATTGCCCGCTATCTCATCGAGCACGGCGCAGAGGTTTCAGCCGCCAATCACGATGGCAATACGCCGCTCCATACGGCCGCATTTCTCGGACGAACGGAAATGGTAAAACTTCTGATTGACAAGGGTGCCTCCGTAACCCAGCGCAACCACCGCAAAGAATCACCTGCCGACGTGGTTTCAGGGGCATGGAACAAAGGGCTCGAAAAATTCTACGACTTCATCCAAGCTTCCGCAGACGTTGGCCTCGATCTCGTCTTCATCCGTGAGGAAAGACCAAGGTTGGCGAAGCATCTCGACGAACTGGCCGGGAAACCGGCCACAGATGCCAACCGAATTCGGGTCGACCCTCACCAACGCCAATGATCCTTTCCGAACAAGAAGTTCTGCAAGCGCTTATGCGAGCCCGCGTACGCGTGTCGGGGGCGGCCTGGCTGATTGTCCGCGACACGCACGCCGCCGAGGACATTTTTCAAAATGTTGCTGTCAAGGCATTGACGCGTGAACTATCTTTCGAGAGGGAAAGTGCGCTTCTTTCATGGGCGTTCATCACCGCCCGCCGCGAGGGCATTGACTGGCTCCGCCGTCACCGACGCGAGACTTCCTGTCTGGACTCGGAGATTATGGAACTGCTGGAACACGAATGGCAGTCCGAGTCTGTTCACCCCGAGGGCGTAAGGGTGGACGCGTTGCGCGATTGCCTAGAATCGATGCCCGAAGAATCCCGCCGCCTTCTGCGGCTCCGCTACTTTGATGGGCAAAATTGCGAAGATGTCGCGCGGACAATGGGCATCGGCCTCAACGCGATCTACAAGCGCGTTTCCAGGCTCCACGAAAGTCTACGGCTCTGCATCGAGGGAAAACTTGGCGATGCCGGCCCCGATCTGGAGATCGAAGCACCATGAACCCCGCCGATCAAAAGCATGAAAGGTTGGTGCGCCATGTGGACGGTCGGCTGTCCGAAGCCGAAGCGGATCAGGTTGCGGCCTCCCTGCGCTACGATGCCGAAGCCCGGCGGTTCCTGCGGGAAATGGCCGAACAGGCGGTGATGATTGCGGACCTGGAACGCGAGACCCAGGGACGGCGGGCCGTGATGCAGGAGCACGGTACACTCGCGCCAGCCCGGGGGCATCTCGCGCGGTTTCCAACAGCATCGCGACCGTTCGCTACCGTCCTGGCGGCAGCCGCATCGATTGCGATCCTCCTCAGCGTGGGGCTGCTGTTTCGCAAATTCCATCACCGCGGCGAAATCGCGACCATCACCGCTTTGGACGGCGCCATTCAATGGACGGGCGACGGCGGCCGTGTGGTGCGAGATCTCACCGTCGGGACGAAACTGCAGGGCGGCATTATCGAGGGCATCGAGCCGCTCTCATGGTTCGAGCTGCAATTCGCGGATGGTACCACCGTCGCGATTACCGGCAATTCGACGCTTACATTTTCCGACCTTGGCCAGAAACGGCTTCAGCTCAAATCAGGGACCGCCTCGGCCAATGTTCGTCCCCAGCCCTCAGGCCGGCCCATGGTCATCCAGACAACATCCGCCGTGCTGGAGGTAATTGGGACACAATTCGCGATTGAGACGGATACAAGTGCAACCCGTCTCGACGTCAGCCAGGGAAAAGTTCGCGTCAAACGCCTCAGCGACGGTGCCGACCTCGAAGTCCCCGCCCGGCACCGCGTTCTCGCTGCGGCAGATCATGATTTTTCCGTCGTTCCCTTTCTGGCATCCGTCGACACCTGGACGAGCCGCCTGCCGCTCGGACCCGAACGCACGCTCGGCAGATGGTTGCCGCCCGACGCAGGCCGCGACGCCGCGTTATTGGCCGTCCCGTTTACCACCAGGCTGGGGTGGACGATTTTCGCGACGGCCACGGGGGTTTCCGCATGGGATGACCCGCCTGTAAAGCTCGGTCGCGGGACCAGTTTACGCTTTCGCGGGCGCTTAGCAGTGTCCAGCCCTGTCTATTTCGGCGTCACCGTGCGTGATGCCAACGGCGCATTCGCCGGCCGGTTCCAAACGATCCGTAGTGCTGCCGAGTTCGCCGCCGGGAAGAACTTCGACGTCACCCTTCCACTTTCCGAATTCGGTTTGGATCCATCCCTGAATTCCATGGCGAACAAGCTGCCCGCCCGCCCCTTTGAACTGAACGTCGAATCTGTTTGGTGCCACACGCTGACAAGGCCCGGAGGACTGGAACTTTTCCAAACCGAAGTAATCGCTCCCGTTGTCACATCTCCCTGATCGGATCAAACCGCCTGATCGTAGTGGATCCATCGTGGTTTCTACCGGGCGCACTCCCGCATTAAATAATTTGTCAGGATTCTCGACTCCTGTGCGTTAAAACTATATCAGTAATGTAGTGAATCCGAAGCTAAGAGAAGTCCCCAGGGGGGCATTGGCGAAGCGGGCCGAATGGTATTCTTAGTGACCTCGGTTCAGTCCTGCAATTAGGTATGAAAAAATTGATTCTTTGGATGATCGCATTGGCGGTGTTTGCGGGTGCCGGATTCATCTGGATGTCAAAGCGCCCGGAATTTTTCAAAACCTCCAGCTTCGGCACGCCAGGAGGTGCTAAACTTCCCAGCCAACCCACCACCGCCGTGGTGGGCCACCGTGACATCAATTTTTCGATCACCGCGGCCGGCGAAATTGGGCCGATCGACACGGTCTCGGTGCGGCCGGAGGTGGGCGGGCTGATCGCCAAGCTCTCCCTCGACATTGGGGACAAGATCAAAAAGGGAGCGATTCTGTTCACGCTGAACGACTATGATTTGCAAACCGAGAAGTCGTCCCGGAAGACCGAGATCGAAGGGGCCAAACTCGCGGTGCAAACGCAGACCATTCACTTGGAGAAAATGAAACTGGCTTTCGACCGGACGAAGGAGCTGTTCAGCCAGAAGTTGGTCTCGCAGGAGACCTTCGACAACGTGCGCATTGATTTCGAGTTGGCAGGAAACGCCCTAGACATCGCCAAGAACCGTTTGGAAACGTCGCAAACTGCCCTTCAGACCGTCGAGGACAAGCTTATCAAGACCATCATCCGGGCGCCGTTCGATTGCACTATTCTTACCCGGCCCATATCCATCGGGCAGGCGGTGTCGGGTTCCAGCGGGTTCAACAGCGGGACCGAGGTGTTCACCATCGCCAACCTGGAGGATATGATCATCACCGCCCACCTCAATCAGGCCGATGTGACACGTCTAAAAGTGGGTCAGGAGGTCGCGGTGCAAATTGAAGCGGTCCAAGGCCTGAAGCTGACCGGCAAGGTCGATCGCTTGGCGCCCCAAGCCACTTTTAAGAATGGGGTGAAAGGCTTTGCCATCCGGATCATCCTGAAGAATGCGGAAAACGTGGTTCGCCCCGGGATGACCGCCAACCTCTCCATTCCAGTGATTTCAGTGGGCAACGTCCTTGCCGTGCCGCTGGGGGCGGTCTTTAGCAACCAGGGGGAACGCTTTGCTTGGGTCAAGAAGGTGGAAGGCGGATTCGAGCACCGGTCGGTCAACCTCGGGGTGGCGGATTATGATTTTGTTGAAGTCACCAAAGGCCTAAAAGAGGGAGATGAGATTTCGCTGGTGACACCTACGGAAACCGCAGGCTCCCCGGCTCCCGGCAAGGTCACAACCAAGGATCGGACGAACACCGTCCGCACCGCCAAATAAGTGAACTGGGCTATGCCACTTATTTCGCTTCGGAACGTCAGCAAGATATACCGCCTCGGCGGCGAGGACATTCGCGCGCTCGACGACGTCACTCTGGATATCGATCAAGGTGAGTTCATCTCGATCATCGGACCGTCCGGCAGCGGCAAGTCCACCTTGATGCACATCCTGGGCTGCTTGGACACCCCGACCTTGGGCACCATGGCACTTGACGGCATAATGATACAGAACGCCACGGAACGCGAACTGGCGCATATTCGGAACCAGAAGATCGGGTTCGTTTTCCAGTCCTTCAATCTCCTGCCCAAGTTGAATGTGCTGCAAAACGTCGAGCTACCCTTGAATTACAGCGGCGTTTCGAGCCGTGAGCGACTGGACCGCGCCATGGATGCCCTCAGGCTGGTCGATCTGGATAACCGCGCCAAACACCGCCCCATGCAGCTCTCCGGCGGTCAACAGCAGCGCACTGCCATTGCCCGCGCGTTGGTGAATCGGCCCAAGATCATCTTCGCCGACGAACCCACCGGCAACCTCGACACCCACACCGGCGAGGCGATCCTCCAACTGTTCTACCGCCTCAGCCAGGAAGGCCGAACAATCGCCCTGGTCACGCACGACCCTGAAATCGCCGCCTTCACGCCACGACGCATCGAGATCCGCGACGGAAAAATCGCCCTCAAGGTGGATGAACGACTGGCGGCCACGGGCGCCACTTCACGATTTTCCCTGCCTCGGTCCGACGGCGTGGCAACCCGCGAAACGCAATGAACTTTCTGAATACCATCAGCATTGGCTTCAAGGAAATCTGGGCCAACAAGTTTCGCTCCATTCTGACGATGCTCGGCATCATTCTTGGCGTTGGCAGTCTGGTCGCGCAATCTGCTCTGGTGAAGGGGCTCGAGAACGGAATGAAGGAGGCGTTGGTGGCCGTCGGCGGATTGGAAAAGGTGTATATCACGGCGCAAGCCATTCCCGCCTGGCAGCGGCACCGAGCCGAGCAAGCCGTCGGCAACACGATGCGGGATATCCGAGCGCTCCAACACAGCGCGCCGCTCGTTCACCTCGTCGTCCCCGAAATGCGGTTGCCCGAGGTCGTCGTCACCAGTGGAAGCAAGGCAATCACCCCATGGCACTTTGTCGGCACCTGGCCCGGCTCATTGGACCTCAACCAGCACGTCGTCGAGCACGGGCGGATCTTCAACGACGTGGATGAGGAAATGGCCCGCAACGTCTGCGTGATAGGCACCGACATTCGCGACGCCCTTTTCGGTGACCCTGATGAAATCGGCCGGGAGGTCAACCCGGTCGGAGAATTC
>WBXJ01000007.1 GCA_008933045.1 Verrucomicrobiota bacterium | reverse complement strand
CGTGAACTGTCTTCCGACCAACCACGGTGAGAGCGTCGTCATGCGTATTCTGGACAAGGAAGGTCTTCGTCTGGGACTTCCTGAGTTAGGGTTTCTTACCGACGATCAACAGACGTTTGAACGCTTGGTAGGGCTGCCCGATGGTATTTTGCTGGTCACTGGCCCGACGGGTTCCGGCAAGACGACAACGCTCTACTCCGTTTTAAATTTCATCAATCGCCCGGATCGCAAAATCATTACTGTCGAGGATCCTGTGGAATACATGCTGGCGGGCATTAACCAGGTGCAAGTGAATGAACATATTGGGTTCACATTCGCGACTGCGCTCCGCTCCATGTTGCGCCAAGCGCCGAATGTCGTCATGTTGGGAGAAATCCGTGATATGGAGACGGCTTCCATCGCAATCAACGCTTCGTTGACGGGTCACTTGGTATTTTCGACGCTCCACACAAACGACGCTCCTAGTGCTGTCACGCGTTTGATCGATATCGGAGTTAAACCGTTCTTGGTGGCTTCTTCGACTCGCGGACTGATGGCCCAGCGGTTGGTTCGTAAAGTCTGCAAGCAATGTACGGCTCCTTACATGCCTACCGATTCGGAACTGAAGGCGCTCGAGATCAATCTGAACGCGGTCAAAGAACCTAATTTTCGCAAAGGAAAAGGTTGTTCCAATTGCAGTGGGACTGGTAACCGGGGGCGGTTCGGTATCTTCGAGATATTCGTGATCGATGACGAGGCCCGTAAACTAATTTATGAGAAGGCACCATCGTCGGTATTGCGAAGTCGAGCCCGTGAAATGGGCATGCGCACGTTGCGTGAGGACGGAGCCCGCAAGGTGGTGGCAGGTTTAACCACAGCCGACGAGGTGATTCGTTCGACCTCCGTTGAAACAGAATAAGCCGATCCCCTGCCCTTACTTTTTAAAATCTGAATTTCAAAAGTTTTTTCTAGCTCGAAAGTATGTCGTATCAAATGTCAGACCTGTTACAGTTGGTGGTATCCGAAGGATCCTCCGACTTGCACATCCGTGTGGGCGTACCCCCTGTCATTCGCGTTCACGGTGATCTGGTTCGAGTTGATGGGCCGCCGCTGCGCCCCGAGGACACCGAGGAATTGATGCGAAGCATCACGTCTGAGGATCATATCCAACATGTGCGCGAAAAGGGTGGTGCGGATTTCGGGTTCGCCTTCGGTGACGCCGCTCGCTTCCGTGTGAGTGTGTTCAAGGAAAAGGGGAATTTCGCCATGGTCTTGCGGCAGATTCCAAGCAAGATGCTCACGATGGAACAGATTGGTCTGCCGGCCTCTGTGCGAGAACTTCTTTATAAGCCGCGTGGACTCGTGCTTGTAACAGGGCCGACGGGTTCGGGTAAAACGACCACACTTGCCTCGATGATTAATATCATGAATGAGGAGCGGAGTGACGCGCACATCATCACCATCGAGGATCCAATCGAGTATTATCACAAGCATAAGAAAGCGGTTGTCACCCAACGTGAGGTGCATATCGATGTGCCCAGCTTCGGGGAAGCTCTGCGCCGCGCTTTGCGTCAGGATCCGGATGTTATTCTGGTAGGTGAGTTGCGCGACCTCGAGACGATGGAAGCTGCGATCACTGCGGCTGAGACGGGGCATTTGGTCTTCGGAACCCTCCACACGACTGGAGCGGCGAAGACGATTGACCGTATCACGAACGCTTTTCCGACGAATCAACAGGAACAGATCCGAATTCAACTCTCAACGGTGCTTCAGGCGGTGGTTTCGCAACTGCTGCTTCCCCGTGCAGACAAACCCGGTCGCGTGGCAATTTTTGAGATCATGGTCAACACGCCCGCTATCAGCGCGCTTATCCGTGATAACAAAACATTCCGTATCAACTCAGATATCCAAACGGGTGCTAAATACGGCATGATGACTTTGGATAGTTGCTTGATCGACAAGTATCAACAAGGGATGATCACTCAGGAGGAGGCCATCATGAAGTCTCAGGATCCGGCTGGTATTCTGATGAAGTTGCAAGAGTTGGAGAGTGCTAGGGTCGCCAGAGCCGCTGCTTAATCTGCCTATGTCTGACACCTCATCCCATCCACTGCTTAACCTGATTCGCAACAAAGCACTTCTCGACGAAATGCAGCTCGAGGAAGTTCTGCAAGAGAACGCGAAGAGTGGTAAATCGATTTCCCAAATTCTCGCCGAGAAGGAGTTCATCGATCCCATCACTCAACTGAGCGTGATCGCGGATGAACTCAATACGGAGGTTGTGCAAGTCTCCGCAGAGCTGATCTCCGAGGAGGCGGTGAAGCTGATCCCTGCCGAGGTGGCAAAGCAACTGGGCTGCGTCCCCGTAGCGTTATACGACTCTACAATACAGGTGGCGTTTCTTAATCCCTTCGCCGCTGATCTTGTGGATCAACTGGGTGAGAAGCTTGGTTCGGATTACGGAATTCAGCCGGTAGTTGCCGATCCTGTGGATATCCAGAAGGCGATTGATAAGCTTTACGGAAGCCCCAGCGCGGGGCAAAACTTTGATGAGTCGCACATGTCCGCCCTACTGAAGGAGATGGGCGTGGATACCGAAGTCGGGCCTCTGAGTGCCTTAGATGCGCTCAAGAATCTGCCTGATTTGACGGACAGTGCGGACGCCGCGCCGATCGTAAAATTTGTGAACGCGGTCCTCTATCAAGCGGTGCAGGATCGTGCCAGCGACATTCATTTTGAGCCATTCGAGCATGAATTTAAGATTCGTTATCGTGTTGACGGGGCACTTTATGAAATGGCACCTCCGCCCAAGGAATTATCGTCGCCGGTGATCTCTCGTCTTAAGATCATGGCGAATCTGAATATTTCTGAACGTCGCCTTCCTCAAGATGGTCGTATTGCTGTGAACATGGGAGGAAAGCAAATCGACCTCCGTATCTCCACTTTGCCGACGCTGTTTGGCGAATCTGTGGTGCTCCGCGTTTTAGATCGGTCTGCGGTGAATCTTGAGCTAGCCAGTTTAGGATTGCCGAAGTATGTGCTCGATTACACCGTGGAGGCGATAAACCAACCCAACGGAATTTACGTCGTTACAGGCCCGACAGGATCCGGAAAAACGACGACGCTCTATTCCTGCTTGCGCGAGGTCAATACGATGGACGTCAAGATTCTCACAGCTGAGGATCCCGTCGAATTTGATATTGAAGGCATTATGCAGGTTGCCGTGAACGAAGCGTATGGAATGACCTTTATGAGAGCACTCCGCGCGTTTCTTCGCCAAGATCCTGATATTATCATGCTGGGAGAAATGCGTGACCTTGAGACGTCCCAAATCGCTATTCAAGCTTCTCTCACGGGTCACTTAGTGCTGAGCACTCTGCACACAAATGACGCGCCAGGTGCGATAACGCGTCTGGTGGATATGGGTGTTGAACCCTTCCTGATTTCGTCCTCGCTCATGGCTGTGTTAGCACAACGATTAGTGCGCAAAGTTTGCAAGAAGTGCAAAACTCCGTTTGAACCGACGGAATCGCAGCTCAACATGTTGAATCTTTCCCCCCATGATATCGGCGATAAAGTATTTTATTATGGACGCGGTTGTCCGGCTTGTAACGACACCGGGTACAAAGGGCGCAAAGGTATTTTTGAATTGCTGCTAGTCAACGAGGCCGTTCGGACGTTGATCAACGAACGTGCTCCTACTGTGGTGGTGCGACATAAAGCTGTCGAAATGGGTATGACTACCTTGCGTGAAGATGGGCTTCGAGGTATTTTCGACGGCGAAACAACTGTTGAAGAAGTCCTTAAATATACCTGATCTTGTAGGAACTGAGCCGATAAGAAACGCGTTAGCTGCAAGCCTGACCTGAGATACCGTATGCCTAACTTCAACTACGTCGCCATGGACTCGCGTGGCAAGGAGACCAAGGGAACCTTGCCAGCAAACAACCAAGGTGAGGCCATCAATCGCCTCAAGGAGATGGGGTATTTCCCGACCAAGGTGACGGAAGCTGAGAAGCCGAAGGAAAAGGGAGCCGATAAAAAAGCTCCACCGATCAAGAAGCCGGCGGGTGCGAAAGGAAAAGGTAGCAGGAAACCTCTGAACATTCCAGGGTTCGGAAGTGGAATCCCCCCCAAGGTTCTCACGGCGTTTACGCGTCAGTTGGCAACTCTGGTGGATGCGGGCCTTCCGTTACTCAGAGGGCTTAAGGTTCTCGAAAAACAGGAGAAAAATCCTGCTCTTCGAAATATTCTTAATAGTTTGGCTCTGTCAATCGAGAGTGGTAGCACTTTTTCTGAAGGACTCGCTCAACATCCCAAAACTTTCAATCGCCTGTTTGTCAACATGGTGAAGGCGGGTGAATTAGGAGGCGTGCTCGAGGTGGTTCTACAGAGACTTTCGGAGTTCATGGAAAAGGCGCAAAAGATCAAAGGAAAAGTGGTCGCCGCCATGTTTTACCCTGTAGCGGTCTTGGTTGTCGCCGTGACTATTTTGACGGTGTTGATGGTGTTCGTGGTTCCCAAGTTCAAGTTGATTTTTGCTGACATGTTGGAAGGGAAACCACTGCCTGATTTCACGAACTTTGTGCTGGGTATCAGCGAGTTGATGGCGAGTCATTTTATCGAGAGCTGCCTAGTGTTGGTGGGTGCATTCATCGCTATCAAACTGTCTATTACGAAAACAAAGGTGGGTATTCGGCTTTGGGATAAGCTACAATTGAATATGCCTGGGGTTGGGCCTGTTTTACGAAAAGTTGCCATCGGTCGATTTACACGAACGCTGGGCACGCTGGTGAGTTCAGGCGTTCCGATTCTCCAAGCCTTAACCATTGTCAAAGAAACGGCTGGCAATGTCATTATCGGTGACGCGGTCTCTTCCGTTTACGCCAGCGTTAAGGAAGGTGAAACAATCACCGCACCGCTCGAGGCTTCGCGGGTGTTTCCACCCATGGTCATCAGCATGGTGGATGTCGGTGAACAAACGGGCGCGTTGCCTGAAATGTTGATGAAGATTGCGGACAATTATGACGAAGAAGTGGATAACGCAGTCTCCGCCATGACCTCACTGATCGAACCCGTGATGATCGTATTCTTGGCCGTCATCGTGGGAAGCATTGTGATCGCCCTGTTCCTACCGCTCATTTCATTGATCGACCAACTCGGACAAGAAGGCGGTGGTGGTGGCGGTAAAGATGAATAATCTGGCTGGATTCCTGAGCGTCGGCTGTGCTTATAGGGCAGCCTGTGTGCAATCGGTCACTCGGCCATGATTAGATGATGTTGTAGCAATGGATCACTCGCTGCAAAAATTAGCCGCTGCATTGCCTCGGGATCTCCAGAATCGGTTCGCCGTTTTGGAGCGCCGATTATTCCGTGTTGAGACAGCCCTTGCTGCGACCTCTGCGGTGGTTGGCTTGAGCGCATCCTATCTTGTGCTCTTTGTCTCTGACCGGTGGTGGGATTCCCCTTCTTGGTTCAGAGTGGCTTCATTCGCTGCCGGAGCGATCCTTGGAGTTCGATCGGCTTACGTCTGGGGTAGTTGTTGGGGTTGGGCGCGGCGGGATCTACGCGCGCTTGCCATGATGGTGCAAAAACGGTTTCGACGTTTAGGAGACCGTTTGCTGGGAATAGTTGAACTAGCCGATGAGTCGCATCGCCCCCCTAATTTTTCACCGGAACTTTATCAGGCTGCAATCACACAGGTCGCGGATCAAGCGGCAGCGTTTGATTTTTCTCAAGCGGTTGAAACATCGAGACTCCGTCGGATCAGTGTGCTGGCTGGCTCGTTGATCCTCCTCACGTTGATTCCATTCGTCATCGTGCCTTCTGTCGGGGTGAACACACTCGCACGTCTCCTACTACCTTGGAAGCAGGTGCCTCGCCTTACGTTGGTTGAGTTGCAGGGTTTACCGACTGAGATCATCGTTCCCCACGGAGAATCGTTTTTTCTGGAAGGACGATCCTCCTTTCGCACCGCACTCTGGCAACCGAACACCCTACGGTTCATCGCTGGGGGTATGCGTGGTTCGGCAAAGTCCGGTCCCAAGGACACTTGGGTTTTGCAAATTCCAGCTCAACTGAGTGCGACGTTGTTACGGATTCGTCTCGGTGATGCGGAATCGTTCGTTCAGATCAAACCCACCTTCCGTCCGGCATTAAGCGGAATGACAGCTTCGCTCCGATATCCAGAATACCTTGGTTATCCGGTGACAGTGCAGAATGTTCAGGGTGCGAATTTTTCTGCGGTGGCTGGAAGTGTCATCACTCTTCAAGGATCGGCAACCCGTTCGCTCGCATCCGCTTATTTCCTCCCTCCAGAAGGAACACCAAAACCTCTGGTAGTTGATGGCACGAACTTCACGAGTCCTTCGTTCGAACTCGTGGATATCACGGATGGAGCCTTTGGTTGGGTTGACCACCTTGGACTGAGCAATTCGACCCCATGGCGTATCACGCTCCAACCTCAACCCGATCTTGCGCCCTCGCCAGAATTCTTGGAGTTACCCACGGATTTGATGATTTTAGAGTCTGAAGTTCTCGCGATCAAACTTGCGGTTCAGGACGATTTTGGGGTTAAACAGATGGGATTACTCTGGGAGATCTTGGGGCGGGACGCGACGAACCTGACGAGTTTGAGCCGCTTCCAGACGGACGCCACCAATTCGTTGCATAAGAAACTAGAGGCTTCCTATTCGTTCACACCTTCACTTTTAGGAGCGGGTACGGATACGACATTGATCGTCCGGGGAGTTGCGACCGACTTTTTTCCAGGTCGAGAGCCTGTGATGACATCCCCTCGTCGGATTCAGGTGGTAGGGAACGAACAGCACGCCGAGGCGGTGCGCCAAAAACTGGAGTCCTTGATGTCACAACTCGAGGAAGTGGCGAGGAGCGAGGAGAAGGTTGCCCATGAAACCTCGGCACTTCAGGAGAATAAATCGCTCGGCGATGCCGCTGCTGCTAAGCGTTCCGAGGAACTGAAGCTGGCTCAAGAACAGAACGCAGATCAGTTACAAGGAATGTCTGAGGAGGGTCTAAAAACGCTCCGAGAAGCCATGCGTAATCCAACCTTTTCAGAGAAGGTTCTTGGCGAATGGAATAAGACTTTGCGTGAGATGCAGGAAGTAGCCAAACAATCGATGACCAGTGCCGCGAAGAAACTGGGTGACGCTGCCAAAGGCTCGCAATCGAGCGAGGAGAGAAAGCAAAATTTAGCGGAGGCCAAGGAGAAGGAGGAGGAAGCTCTCGAAGAATTACAACAGTTACAGAAAAAAGTAAATCGAGGCTTGGATACGATGCAGGCCCTGACGCTCGCACAACGTTTGCGCAAAATTGGTGTCCGTGAGCACGATCTAGAAATGTCGCTCTTGAAGAGCGTTCAGGAGACGATCGGTCTCGCTCTCTCCGAATTAAATCTACGTCAAACCAAAGCACTCACGCTCGCAGCCGAGGACCAAACCGACACGCAGAAGGAAACCTCCGAACTTTCTGTGGAACTGAACCGTTTTTTTGAGCGCACACAAAAAGAAAACTACGGTAAGGTGAGCAAGGAAATACAATCCGCACGGGCACCTGAGGAGTTAGAACGCATCCGGGGCTTGATCCGTGAAAATATTGCAATGGAAGCGATGCAGAATCTTTCCTTCTGGTCGGATAAGTTCGTTGCTTGGGCTGACATTCTTGAGCCTCCGCGTAAGAAGGACAAAGGGAGTGAGGGTGCATCCAGCGGCGGCGATGGCGAAAGCAAGCCAGATACCGCGATGCAGCAGTTGATCGAGTTGCTGCGATTGCGAGAGAGTCAAGTAAACGTGCAAGAACGAACTCGGTTGTTGGAGGAACAAAGAATTGAATCCGAAATCTATCAGCGTGGATCTAAACGTGTTGCTGATTCTCAAGATGAAATCAAACATCGCATCGGTTTTCTGAGTGATGGGAATTCGCTCGAATTTTTAAAAGAACCACTTGCTTCAGCGGAAGGTCAGACTGCGGCAGCCACCGAACTTTTGCGCAAACCTCTCACGGATGCACCCACCCAAAAATTTCAACAAGAAGCGGTTGCTCTCCTCTCTGATGCAATAAATCTGCTCAACGAAGAGCAGCAACGTCAAAAGGAGCAAAAGGAGGGGAGTCAATCCGAAGCCGAAGAAATGGCAATGATGATGAAGCTCATGGCCCAGCGGCCTGGGCAAGGGATGGGGCTTGCTCCCGGGCAACAGGCTGGTGCGAACATGAGCGGCGGAGATACCGCTGAACGAGCCAAGCCCCTCAGCGGCAACACGACCGGCAAATCAGCGGATGCTCGTAACGCTGCGAAAGCCAGCGGCACCACGTTGGCAGTACCCACCGAGTTTCGAGAAGCCCTCAGTGAGTTCTACAAATTGATCGAGCAAGAGCCGAATTAGTAGTCACACGGGGCGAGCCGACCTCGGAATCAACGGGCAACCTCGAACGCAAAACCTTTGAGGTATTCAGTCTCAGGGATCGAAGGCAACACAGGGTGATCCGGCGATTGTGTGTAAGTGGCGACTCGTCGCACCACGCGATGTGCATCGAAAGCAGCAGCTAGGATCACCTCTTGAAACATTGTTGCGCTGACATGATGTGAGCAGCAGAAGGTAGCAAGAGTCCCTCCGCGCTTCAGCAGCTTAAGAGCTCGCAGGTGAATCTCTTTGTATCCGCGCAGGGCGTCGGGCACCGAAGCTCGATTCCTAGTAAAAGACGGCGGATCCAAAATAATCATATCATACCGTGGAACTATCTTTTCGTGGGGGCCGACAGTCGTTTGTTGTTTAAACCAATCGAAAACATTCGCTGCCTCGAAAGCGCAACGATCCGATACTTTATTAACGACCGCATTCTTCGTGGCGGCTTTGACTGCGTCCTCACTTTGATCCAAACCTAGGACACGAAACGCTCCCGCACGCGCTGCGTGCAATCCGAATCCGCCTAAGAAACTAAAGCAGTCCAATACGTTCGCGCCTTGAGCTAGGCTCGCCACAGATTGGTAATTGACCTGTTGATCCAGATAATAGCCCGTCTTGTGTCCACCGGCTAGATCCACGGCGATTTTTAAGCCGTTCATATTCACAGTGAGGTCGGAAACATTCTCTCCAGCTAGAACCCCTTGAATTTCCGGAAGCCCCTCAAACTTTCGCGAGCTCATCTCATTTCGCTCAAGGATTGCACGAGGCGAAAATATTTTCTTCAGCGCTTGTGTGATCATCGCTTTCCTCATGTCCATCCCAAGGGAAGAGGTTTGGACGACGAGCACATCTTCATACTTATCCACGATTAACCCGCTCAGGAAATCGCTTTCAGCATTCACGACTCGAAAGGAAGTTGCCTTTGGCAAATGCCGTTTACGGATCGCAATAGCTTCGCGAATGCGGGTCTCAAAAAAGGTGGCACTTACTTCAATGCGATCCGTATCGAGCAGACGCACATTGATCTTGGATTTGGAGTTGTAAAATCCAACTCCCAGAAGGCGTTGTCGATGATCCTTGACCTGAACCAAATCACCATCGGCCGCCGGTTGGGTTAATCGTAAGATGGAACCATTGTAGACCCAAGGATGGCCACTTAAAATGCGATCGGCCTCGCCAGGACGCACAACAACTGTAGGTAATGCTGCCGGAGCAGCGACAGGGAAACTCATAGGTTTGTAAACAATCCCTACTAGTGTACCCCCAGAACCCCCGAATGATAGGACAAAAATGCGATCAGGAACTGGCAATCATACCCGATTGCCTCGCGTAATTAAATAAACCACCCGCATCCACCACAGGTCGAACATCTCCCAAATCTTTGAAGGAATATATTTTTTCTGTGGCCAAAACCTTAACGGTACTGGCATCCAAATCCACGGTCACGACATCCCCAGTCTTTAGGAGATCACACAGACGGTCCGCACTCTCACAAGGGTAAAGCTCACCAGTTGCGACGCAGTTGCGGAAAAATATGCGTGCGAAACTTTCGGCCAAAATCACTCGGGCGCGTGCCGAACCTAGAGCAATCGGAGCATGTTCGCGCGAGCTGCCACACCCAAAATTCCTCCCCGCGATGACAATCGTGAATTTGCTGTCGAGTTGGCCTTCTTCCACAAATCTCTCCGGATAAAGGGCATCCGGAAGCCCACACATCGCATAAGCCCCCAATTTCTCGTACTCCTCGGGAATGGTCGGAACCAAGTTCAAGTACTGCGCGGGAATGATCTGGTCAGTGTCGATATTGTCGCGCACCACGTAAACAGATCCCGTAAAGACTGATTGAATCATAGGGTTAATATGCTGAAAAACACCAAGCTGGGGCAAGATTGATTTAGGTCGTCGGGATATTACTTCCAATGAGGGTCCTCTGGCAGGCTGCCGTCGAACTCACGAATGAGTTCGTTCTCGTAATGACCTGCGTAAGTGCCTAGGAAAAATCGATCCAGAGCTTCATTGTGAAATCGCTGCCAAGAAACTTCCTCCCTGCCCGGAACGATTGGATAAAATAGCACGCCATTCAATTTGGCTGCCTTCTGGTCGCCCGGAGCATCACCGATCATCAGAATCTTCGAGGGCGCGTATTTTCCAACAGCAGCAAACTTCAGGTGCTCAGTTTTAGTCCCCATTTCCTGACCAGCGATGACCTGAACTCCATAATCAATACCGTGCTCAGTCCATTCTCGAGCGAGCGCGTCAGCAGGAGTTTGGGAAATCACCATCGCGTCAGCTCGGGTGTTAATTTTGGTCAGGGACTCCTTAAACAAAGGGAACGGAGGCACCCCATGGACAATGTCCTCGATGGCCCTGTTCACCGCATCGGACCAAACTTTGATTTGGGTGAGGCCCTCGTTACCACCCTTCACCTCGGCAGCGAGAGTTGCATTCCCAAGCTTAGTTTCTCGCGCCAACCATTCTTCGAGCACTGTGGTGGAAGGAACCGCAATTCCACGTGTCCGAACTTCTGGACGCTCGCGCAGTAGATTTAACGCACGAACCAACGCGGGAAAACGGTTGGCACCGCGAGTTTTCGAATAAAGGTTCACAAAATCCCACACTTCACGTGCGAATTTACTAACGGCTTGGAGGTGGAAATGTTTCACAAACATCGGAGTGAAACATTCCTTGTGCTTGATCTCCATGGAGTCAAACACGCAACCATCAGAATCGATACCGACAAAAAATTCCTTGGAAGGTTTAAAATCGCGGAGAACCTGTGCTGGATCAGACATAATCAATATTCAAAGAACAAATTGTGCAAAGCAGAGGTCAGGAAGCAAAGCAGAAAATTTTCCCATCCAGTGGTTAATTTTTGTTGAAACCTCCACTTTGGCTCAATTACGATCACTTTGATGTGGCGACATTACTCAATCTGAACCTGTACTATTATGAAAATACGATTCTCTTTTTCGCTTCTGGTGGTTGGCTTAATTCTGGCCGGTTTGAAGGTCACGGCAGGTGATATTCAATGGATTACTGGCGGCGATGCTCAATGGAAATCCCAAACACAAAATAGCCACGATGGAGTAAATGCCGAGAGAAGTGGTTTGATACAGCACGATCAGAAATCGTGGATTCAGGCAACCGTTCTGGGACCAGGTGTATTGAAATACTGGTACGCGGTCTCCTCAGAGGCCCGTTATGATAATCTTGAGATTGCCATTGATGAAGTGGCACAGATTAACCCGATATCAGGCGAGGTTGGGTGGACCGAGGGAAATATTCGGGTAAGCGCGGGATCTCATAATATTCGTTGGACCTATAGCAAGGATTCTGAAGGCGTTGATGGCGCGGATGCCGCGTTTCTGGATGACGTGACTTTTGTCCCCGATTCGGTGCTGCAAACCGCCCCTCGAATCGTCTCGCAACCTACCGGGCTGAAACTCGATGTAAACCAGACTAGTAAGCTAACCGTCGTGGCTGCCGGTAGCGACCCGCTCAGCTACCAATGGTCGCTGAATGGCTCTAAAATTGGCGGCGCAACCCAAGCCAATCTTAGCTTCGCCAATGCGCAAACAAATCAGTCTGGAAACTATTCCGTGGTAATCACCAATTCTTTTGGGAGCATCAAAAGCGCCGATGCCGTAGTTATAGTCAACCGACTACTCCAAACCATCGCTTTTCCAGCGATCCCTGATCAACGCGTTGTCGGGGCCAATCTGACGCTTTCTGCGAAAGCAAATAGCGGTTTACCAATTACCTACACCAGTGCTAACCCTAACGTGGCCAAAGTAAACGGGAATGTTTTGACCATCATGGCCTTGGGGACTACCACGATCACGGCCTCACAAGCAGGTAATCAGGTTTATCTTTCGGCACCCAACTCCACACAGAACCTAAAGGTGCTCTCGTCGCTTCCTGTGATTGAGGAACAACCAAAGGCAGTCTCCGCTACCCTAGCATCGAAGGCTACCTTCAACGTCAAGGCTACGAGTTCATCCCCGTTGACGTATCAGTGGCTAAAGGGAGGTGTGAACATCCAAGGGGCCGCCAGTTCTAATCTTGTCCTAGTAAGCGTCGCTGCCGCCGACGCAGCAAAATATTCAGTCCGCATCTCCAACGCTGGGGGCAATGTGGTTAGCAGCGAGGCTCAATTGACGGTGGTTTCGCCGTCCAAGGCACCGACAATTGTGGCTCAGCCTCGGAGTGTCTCGGTTGCTCAGGGTGCCGAAATATTATTGTCAGTAACTGCAGAGGGAACAGGACCACTGATTTATCAATGGCACAAGAACGGTTCTCCAATCAGCTCAGCGACGAACGCGATCCTAAAATACTCGAATGTCGCTTCCAGTCTAGCGGGCGACTACTCCGTTCGCATCGCGAACTCGGTCGGGAGCGTGACTAGCACAGTCGCCAAGGTCTCCGTGACTTCCTCATCGACTGCTCCAAAGATTACTTTGCAACCGCGCGGTGAAGCGTTGACGGTTGGGGCCTCCGCCAAGCTTGTCGTCAATGCGACTGGAAGTGACACGTTGGTTTACAAATGGTTAAAAAATGATCAACCAATCGCTGGTGCTACGTCTCAGGAACTGGCCTTTCCCGCAATTCGGCTGACAGACGCGGGATCCTATAAGGTTACCGTCAGCAACGGCGCTGGAACTGTCACCAGTGTTGCAGCAGTCATTTCTGTAACTACCCCTTCCTCGGGCGAGCATACGTGGACGATTCTTGTCTATGGGCACGGGGATCACAACCTTTCCGCATCCTTAGCTCAGGATATGCTGGAAATGGAGCGGGTAGGAAGTGCTGCCGGTTTCAATATTGTAGTTCAGGCGGATTTCGATGCTTCGAATCCATCGATTCAAGGGCTGCCGAATAGTCTGAAATCGGGGGTGACGCGGTTCTTGATGAAAACCAACAGCACCGGGACGATCACAAGCCCGGCGATTCAGCGCCTGCCAGAACTCGACCTTGATGATCCGAAAAACCTCAGTGATTTCGTCCGTTGGGGGATTCAAAATTATCCCGCAAAACGCTATGGATTAGTGCTGTGGAACCATGGTGGGCAGTGGCAAGGCGGATTCGGCGGGGACAGTCAGGACGGTACCGGCCATGGTCCTGGTATGAGAACGGGGCCCCTTGTGGATGCGGTAAAAACAGCACTGTCGGCCACCGCCGTTCAACGGCTTGACTTCACCTCTTTCGATACTTGCTTGATGGGGGGAGCGGAAATTCTCGGCGACATGTTTCAACTAAGCGATATTCTTATCGCTGGCCCTGAGATCGACTTCGGTCCCGGCTGGGATTACACGGCGTCTCTCAACTACTTGAAACAGAACCCGAGCGTATCGGCACGGGATTTCGCGGCAGCCGAGGTTCAGCATTGGAAGAGCCACCATTTTGGCGTTAGTTACGAGGCTGATGACATGTTCGGGTTTCATGCCGCTTACGACCTCCGTAGTTACGCAAAATTTGAACAGTCCTTCTTTGAATTCAGTAAAGCCCTTACTCCTTATGTGCAAGCAAACAAGGCCCGCTTCGTCGGAATCCGCAGTAGCCTAACTCCCTACTCCGTGGGGAGTGCAAATGAGTTGGCGACAGCACTAACCTACGCGGATCTTGGAGAGTTGGCGCAAAAAATCGCCGCTGATGGTTTGGCTAACGCTGCGCTGAAAACCGCAGCAAACACTTTAATTAGCACGATCAATAATATCATCATCGGAATCGCCCGTGGAACCAAAAAGCAAAACGCTATGGGGCTTTCTGTGTATTTTCCAACAACCGGAACCGTAGATATCGATTATAACCAATTGTCACTCTTCGCCTCGGATCAAAGCTGGATTAATTTGTTGAGTCTGCTCAAAAGTGCCCGCTCCCAGGACACCTCCTCGCCTGTCATTAAACCACCTGCAGGAGGGCCACGGAGGGCTGCTAGCAAGGCAAGCCCCGCGATTTTGAATTTTACCATCGAGGATACCTCTGACTTTCAGAGTGTTCACGGGTATCTTGTCAGCAATGAGTTCACCAAGGATCCGGATGAACTCGTGTATTTAGGGCAGTTATTCAGCACTAATGATCTGAACTCTTTGAATGGGGAATTTCAATGGAATGGAACAGCCCCTGTGATTTGGGGAGCTGACTATGAAATTGGCCTCTTTTTGGGAGGGTTCACAATGCCTCATGAACCGGACACCATTGTCAGCTACGCGGATTACCTACCCCCAGGTTCTGAGGTGAGCCAGTTGGTTATCTTATATACTGATATGGGAGGGGAGAATCCTCAGATCATCTCGGTGCTTGATGGTGATGTAGGTGAGCAAGGGTCTCCACGCGCGTTGACACTCGAACCCGGCGGACACCTGACCCCTATTTATTATGTCGAGTACGCTCCCATTGATGATCCTGAAGCGTTTGAGAGTTACGGGATCCTAGCCGATGAGTCGTTGCTCATCCCCGCGGAGGGTCTCGCTGGAATGGAGGTTGCCTGGGCTTACCTTCAGGCAGGAGATTACACGGTTTCGATGGATGCTGAGGACATCTACGGAAACGTCAGCCAGTCGATCCAGTTCATCGTGACGATTGAGGACGAGCCGCTGGAGATCGAGAGCATTCTCTTGCCGGATGGATCGATCAGTGTTTCTTGGTTCGATCCATATTTTAATTCGGTCTTAAAAACGACCACTGATCTCTCCTCTAGTAATTGGTTGGAAGAAATTTCTGACGATCAAATCGACTTTGATGGAGAACGCAGATCGTACCGCTTCTTCCCCTCGGAGAACGTAAGATTCTTCAGAGTGGTTCGATAATCGGGGTTTATGTTGGACGCGGTGGAGGTATTATCCACCGCGTCCTCTGCTAGGAAATTTTGCGATTACTTAAGATCCTCACCACGAAGTCCGCCGATCGTCCAGTCGAGGTTGTAGAGGAGGGTGGGGCCGTCCTTAAAGGGGGCGTTGAGGCGATCGTAGGGAGCAAACTCGGAGTGACCATCAACAAAGAGTAGTGCCATTCCTCGAGTGCCATGGCCAGAACTGGTGGTGTTCTTGCGAATGTCATGCCACTTGCCTTTGGTGCTCGCGAAGCAAGGGGAGATCGCCTTCTTTGTGGGAGATCTTACTTCAGTTACGCTCCTGACGCGTAAGGCAGCGGCGTCATCGGTGTGGTAAAACTGGTTGTAGTAGTAGTAGGAACAAGGAAAGAGCAAATCATTGGTGCGGATGGGATAATTATTGGCGATTGTCCATTGAAAGTTGAACCCGAGGCCGCGATCTGATGGGCATAAATAAAACGATCGTGAGTTCGTACTGATATAGGGGTTCATCAGCTTGAGAATATCCACAAACCCCATCTGAGGCCAGTCGCGGCCTGAATAGGGAAATTGGTCACGGTTATCACTTGTGTAGAGAGCGTAGGTGAGACCGATTTGCCGAAGGTTCGAGATACACAGAGTTGTCTGGGCTTTGGCCTTGGCCTTGGAAAGCGCGGGTAGCAGCATGCTCGCGAGGATAGCAATGATTGCAATCACCACGAGGAGCTCAATCAAGGTGAACGCACCGAGGCGTTTCTGGAACCGAAACACTCGAGGTAGGCGATCGATGGGTTTCATTACACGACATTAGTAACGGGAGCCGACAATCGTCAACATCACTCTTTAGCATGTAGCGAACAATTTTTTGAGGTTCGCGACGGCCGTTTGGGTGGTTAAAATACGATCTGGCGGTTTTGGGCTTTTTAAGCTACATTTTTTGGTAACAAATGAACCCGCATTACAGAGTTACTTTTCGGATCCTCGCTACTACTTTTCTATTGTTTTCTTGGATGCTTTCGCCAGTTGTTCACGCGGACACCCCATTGCCTCAGGATGGTCGAATCCTGACGGGGCGCCTCGACAATGGTGTGACTTGGTATTACCGCGAGCACAATAATCCTCCAGGAAAGATGGCCGCCAAGATTCATGTGCGCACGGGTTCCCTGAATGAAACCGAGAGCCAACGAGGGCTTGCTCATTTTATGGAGCATATGGCTTTCAATGGCACGACGCATTTTCCACCAGGGAAACTCATTCCTTATTTCGAAAGCATCGGCATGCAATTTGGTGCGCATCTCAACGCGTTCACTAGTTTTGATCAAACCGTTTATATGCTTTTCACGCCGAACACAAAAACGGAACAAATTGACAAAGCACTGATGGTATTGAGCGATTACGCTTTTGGGGCCTCGTTACTGGATGAGGAGATCACGAAGGAACGTGGGATTGTGCTGGAGGAATCGCGTCGAGGAAAAAGCTCCGGCCAACGAATCAGAGATAAACTTTGGCCCGAACTTTTTAACGGATCACGTTTTGCTAAACGATTGCCGATCGGGGACGATGGGATCATCGCCAACGCTCCTCGCGCAGAATTCGAGCAATACTACCGACAATGGTATCGTCCTGAAAATGTCTCTGTTTTCTTAGTCGGAGACTCTAAACCGGATGAAATTCTGCCCCTAATTAAAAAATGGTTTGGAGATTACAAATCAAGCGTCCCTGCCCTAAAACCGCATACCGCTGAATTCACCCCATTTACGCAGGAACGGGCGATAGTTACGACTGATGCTGAGGAGGCAGTCTGCCAAATTCAGATGCTGAATATACGGGCTGCCGAACCTCCCACCACGACGGTGGAAGGGTTGCGTGAGGATATCATTCATTCTGTAGCTGCATGGATTATTAGTCGTCGGTTTGATGATCGCGTAAAAAAAGGTGAAGCAAGTTATCGTCAGGCATCGGCTGGCATTCAGGATTTCTTCCATGACGGACTCTTAGTAGGCGGTTTCGCGTCGGGAGAAGCAAAGGACTGGCGTAAGATGCTGAAGGAATTGATCACTGAAATCAACCGGATCCGAAATTTTGGGATCACCGACCACGAGTTAACACTTGCCCGAACTGAGATCCTCGCGGCCACCGAGCGGGCGGTGAGAACTGAGCCCACTCGCAGTGCGGGCGAAATCATTGATGAAATTATCAACAATGTAAACGAACGCACCCCGTCGCTTTCAGCGCAACAGAGCTTAGATCTTCACAAGCAATTGTTGCCGGGATTAAAGGCCGAAGAAATCAATGTCGATATTCAAAAGTATTTTGCACCCGGAACCTTTGCCTACGCGATTTCGATGTCGAGCAAGGATCCCACGATTGTGCCGACAAGGGAGCAAGTTCTCGCTGCCGCAAAAGAGGCTAGTGCCGAGAAATTAGTAAATCTCAAACAAACTGCAGCGATTACGAATCTTTTAGCCAAATTACCGAAGGCTGGAAAGGTGGTTGAGCAGTCAACTTTTGAACCGCTCGGAATCACGAGCGGATGGTTGAATAACGGAGTGCGTTTCCACCACCGTTACATGGATTACAAAAAAGATTCAGTGTTGGTAAGCATTTCTTTAGCAGGCGGAACGATCGAGGAAACCGGAGGGAATGCTGGAATTACTGACGTGGCAACCATCGCGATCAACGAAGCTGCAACAGGCAAGATTCCATCGAGCGTGATGCGTGATCTGATGACGGGTAGGAATATTTCGGTGGAAGCGTCCGACATAAAGGACCATTTTGAAATTGATGTGACTGGATCTCCCTTGGATCTTGAATTCGGGCTTCAAAAAAGTTTCTTATTGCTCAAGGAGGGAATCATTGAAAAATCTGCGTTCAACAACTGGCGGCTTTCCACGTTGCAATCGATCGAACACCGCGAGAAATTGCCTCAATTCAAGGCCCAAGAGGCGATGGAATCGCTTCTGTCTGGAGGAGACCCTCGACGCGCTTTTACGAACCGACGTCAGGTCGAAGCAATGACACTCGAGAGTGCCCAATCTTGGTTTGATCGGTTATGCAAATCATCACCCATCGAAGTCGCTGTGGTCGGAGATATTTCACTGGAAAAGGTTTTACCATTGCTCGAACGATATTTGGGAAGTTTGCCCAAACGATCCCGCACCAACCCTGCGATCGATCGACTTCGACAATCCCCTCGGCCGATCGGCCCTTTGCTCACGAATGTCGTGGTACAAACTGTGACTCCGCAAGCGGTAGCCATCGCCGGGTTCGCCGGTTCGGATGGGAGCAACATTCGCGATTCTCGGGCACTTGATCTGGCTGCATTGACGCTCTCGAGCCGTTTGGTCAAACAGGTGCGCGAGGAACTCTCCATTGTGTATTCGATCGGAGCAAGAAGCACACCCGCGTGGATTTATCATGATGCAGGCCGAATGAGTGCTGGTGCTCCGTGCAGCCCCGCCAATGCCCTCCGCGTAAATTCTGAGGTCCACAAAATCTTTCGTGTGTTCGGGGAAAACGGCCCCACTGAGGAGGAACTTGCCAACGCTAAAAAGCAAATGGCAAACAACCTAGATACGACAACGCGTGAACCTAGTTATTGGTGGGGGATATTGCGGAACCACGACCTCCGCCACCGAAAACTGGATGCTGAAATGAACATTAAGGAAGATTTTCAAACCTTCTCGACCGCAGAGATTCGAACCATTTTCAAAAAGTATTACACAACCGAACGCCGATTCGACGTCACCGCGATCCCTAAATCGTAGACCGGCTTAAGAGCAACTTTCATGAATCTCAAGCGTTTTTTGAACCTTCTGTTGATGTTGGGGTTAATCATACCCCAAGCGTTGTCGGCTCCTCTTATTCCTCCAGACCACGGTGAGCGATTGGTTCGTGGGTTGGAGATTTTTCAGAAGGATATTCGCCCACTGCTGGTGGAACACTGTGTCAAATGCCACGGCGGCGAAAAGACTAAAGGTGGGTTTGACCTCACGACCCGCGAAGGCTTGCTCAAAGGCGGGGATGGGGGCGCGGCAGTCCAACTTTACGACGCCAAAGTGAGTAAACTTTATCAGTTGATAACTCACACGGAAGAGCCAGCGATGCCAGCGAAAGGCAAGAAGCTCTCCAGTCAAGCAATCGCACAGGTCACGGCGTGGATCAATAACGGGGCACCGTACGACAAGCCATTGATTGAGAAAAAAACAACCACGAAAAAAGATCGAAGCACTATTACCGACACCGATCGCCAATGGTGGTCATTCAAACCATTGCATCCGTCAGTTCCTCCTGCAACAAAGGCCCTGAGAGGTCGTGGAACCCCGATCGACAGGTTTATTGTTGCTCAGCTTGAAAAAAAGAATCTCTCGCTCAACCCGGTCGCGGATCGTCGGACATTGATCCGGCGAGCTTCGTTTGATCTCCGTGGATTGCCACCCACTCCTGATGAGGTTAACGCCTTTTTAAGTGATACAAATGCCGACGCGTGGTCCACGGTTGTTACCCAGTTTTTAGGTAGCCCGAATTATGGGGAACGATGGGCGAGACATTGGTTGGATGTCGCCCGTTTCGCTGAAAGCTCTGGATTCGAGCACGATTATGACCGACCGAATGCTTATCATTTTCGGGACTTTGTCATCAAAGCGCTCAACTCCGATATGCCTTTCGATCAATTTGTGCAGTGGCAATTGGCGGGCGATGAGTTTGCGCCTGAGAATCCACTCGCACTGATGGCTACCGGTTTTCTTGGAGCGGGTGTCTTCCCCACACAAATTACCGCTAATGAAGTCGAGCGAGTTCGCTACGACGCAATGGATGATATGCTCGCCACGACTGGAACCGCGATGCTGGGCCTAACGGTCGGCTGCGCTCGATGTCATGATCATAAGTTCGATCCGATACCCGCGAGTGATTATTATCGAATGCTTTCGACCTTTACCACCACGGTCCGAAGCGACATCGAGTTGGATTTGCGGCCGGATGCTTTTGCTACGGCCAAGGTCGCTTTCGAGCGGGAGCGGGCTGCGTTGGAAAAACCGTTGAGGGCGTATGAAGAATCTGAGTTGCCAGCCAAATTCGATTTATGGCTCAAATCTGGTGCACCATTACCGATGAAGCCGGTCTGGGAATTTCTAGACATGAAGCAAGTTCTTTCCAAAGCGGGCGCCACCTTTAAAAAGCTGGAGGACGAGTCCTTTTTAGCAGAAGGAACCAACGGAGATTCAGATGTTTATACGTTCAAAGGAACGACTCGCACGTCCGGTTTGAGGGCTCTCCGCCTAGAAGCTCTTACCCATACGAACATGGTAAAAAACGGTCCAGGTCGGGCTGATAATGGAAACATAGGTCTCACCCGCGTTCGAGTTTTTACTTCCCCTCTGGCGGGTGGAAAAACGAATGAGATCAAGCTTACCAAAGCGAGAGCTACTTTCGAACAAAACACGACCACACTTTCGATCAATGGAGCCCTCGATGAGAATCCGAAAACGGGTTGGGCAATCGATCCCAAATTTGGAACGAACCACACAGCGATTTTTGAATTTGAGGAACCAATTCAATTCGAGGGCGAACATCAGATTTCTGTTCAACTGGAGTTCAACCTTAATACACGACACAACATTGGGCGACCACGCTTAGCGGTAACCACCTCGAAAGCAGCGAGTTTTGAAGGGGACCTTTTACCTCATACCATCGCCAACCTGATCACCAAACTTCACTCCTCAAAAAAAGCTTTATTAGGTTCGGAGGAGAAGGAGTTGCTTCAGAATTGGTGGAAATATACTGAACCGCATTGGAAGGCGCTCCACGACAAAATTGAAGTTTACTCGAAGAATGCCCCGCGACCTCAATTGACGAAAGTATTAGTCTGTGCCGAAGGATTTCCCCCGCTGCGAATGCATACCCAGGGTGCAGATTTCTTTCCTGAAACTTATTTTTTGAATCGAGGGAGCACGGAGGCTAAAAAAGGGGTGGCAACAGCAGGATTTTTACAAGTTTTGTTAAAGGATTCTAATGAGGAGAAACGCTGGAGCTTCCAACCTCCAGTCGGGGCTAAGTATTCAGGCAGGCGCCGTGCCTTGGCCCAATGGATGAGTGACTCCGATCACGGTGCAGGCCATTTGATGGCCCGTGTCATTGTGAATCGCTTGTGGCAACACCATTTTGGTCAGGGCTTAGTGACGACACCGAATGACTTTGGGGTACAGGGAGTCAAACCCACACACCCTGAGTTGTTAGACTGGTTGGCTTCAGAGCTGATTCGGGGAGGTTGGAGGTTGAAACCGTTGCATCAGCTCATGATGACAAGTGAGGTTTATCAGCAAAGTACGCGACTCACGCCAGCTCGACTAAAAGCAGACCCAATGAATTCGATGTTGTCGCGAAGAACTCCTCAGAGACTCGAAGCCGAGTCCATTCGCGATTCGCTGCTATTTGTTTCTGGAGTTATGGACACGAATATGTTCGGTCCCGGAACACTCGATGAATCGAGCCGACGTCGGAGTATTTATTTTACGGTGAAGCGAAGTAGTTTAGTTCCCGCTATGCAGTCGTTCGATGCACCGGAACCTCTGGTGAGCCAAGGCACACGACCCACAACTACCGTTGCACCTCAAGCTTTGTTGCTAATGAATAGTGATCAAGTCCGCTCTTGGGCACATGCCTTTACACAAAGAATCGCGCCAACTCACACGGCGACATTGAGCGAGAATGTGGCAGCAGCTTACAGATTGGCGTTGAACCGCCTTCCGGCAAAACAAGAGTTGAAAAACTCTCTGCTATTTATTGAAAGCCAAAGGGCGCGGTATAGTGCTGAGCAACAGACGAATACTTTAGGGATGGCGTTTACTGATTTTGCTCAAATTGTCCTGAGTCTTAACGAATTCATTTATGTTGACTGACCTTGGTTTACTCAATCGCCGTCAAATGTTGTGTCGTGCCGGTGCTGGCGCAGGGATGCTCGCCTTGGCTCACCTTTTTCAGGAGGAGGGACTCATCCTACCCCCGGTTAATGGTGCGAACCCTGATCCACTGACGCCTCGTTCTCCACACTTTCCGGTTCAGGCTAAATCGGTCATCTGGCTGTTCATGAACGGTGGGCCGAGCCAAGTGGACACTTGGGATTACAAGCCTGCACTCAGCAAATACGATGGGAAGGAACTGGAGGGATTCGATAAGAAGACGGGGTTTTTTACCGAAGCAGTCGGGCCGCTGATGAAATCTCCGTTCGGTTGGCAGCAGCACGGGAAGAGTGGGACTTGGGTCAGCGATATTTTTCCGCACATGGCGAAGCAAGTAGACAAAATGGCATTTATTCACTCGTGCCACACTGAGTCTAACAATCATAGCCCTGCCCTGTTCATGATCAACACGGGCTCGACACGAATGGGGTTTCCCTGCGTCGGATCGTGGGCTACATACGGATTGGGGAGCGTGAGCCGAAACCTCCCGGCATTTGTCGTGATGAGCGACCCTCTGGATCGAGGCCTTCCGAAGGGTCAAGCCAGCAACTGGGGTGCAGGTTTTCTGCCTAGCGTTTATCAAGGTACCTGGCTTCGACCCAAAGGCGACCCAATCGCTAATTTGAGAAGACCTGCCGGGATGGGTGAATCTGCTCAGCGTGCACAACTCGACCTGTTAGCCAAGCTGAACCGCCAAGGTGTTGCCCACTCACCCCTTGAGAGCGAGCTCAACGCTAGGATTCAAAGCTTTGAACTGGCTTATCGCATGCAAACGGCAGCACCGGAAGCCTTCGATATTGAACAGGAACCGGAGCATATAAAAAATCTTTACGGAATTGATCAAAAGCATTGTCGCCATTTCGCGGCTCAATGTCTCACGGCACGTCGCATGGTTGAAAGGGGCGTGCGCTGTGTTCAGATTTATTCGGGAGGAATGGAAAACCAACGCAGTTGGGATGGGCACGAGGATATTATCGGGAACCATCGCGGTTTCGCGAGTGAAACGGATCAACCGATCGCTGGATTATTAGCCGATCTCGAACAGCGTGGATTGCTCAACGAAACGTTGGTGATCTGGGGTGGCGAATTTGGCCGACTTCCAATTTCTCAAAAGGGTGGTAAACCCGGACGGGATCATAATCCCCATGCCTTTACTTACTGGATGGCGGGTGGAGGAGTAAAAGGCGGGGTTCATCACGGTGCCACCGATGAACTCGGCCACAAAGCGGTGGTTGATAAAGTCAGCGTCAACGATCTCCACGCGACGATCCTTCACCTACTGGGGTTCGACCATGAACGATTAACTTACTTTCATAACGGTCGTAATTTTAGGCTTACCGATGTTGCAGGGGAGGTCGTTAAAACGATTTTGGCTTAAACTGAAAAACACTGTCCAACCCACAATGCATTTAACGACTTCTCTGTTTTGTGCAACGAAATGCCTCATCATCATTCTTGCAGGGGTGTTTGTAACTCAGACAGGGATCGCTGTAGAATTTGCACGCGATATTGAGCCTCTGCTGATTAAACGATGTTATGAGTGCCATGGTCCGGATCAGCAGAAGGCAAAATTGCGCCTCGATTCTCGAGCAACTGCACTTGAATCAGGCAAATCGGGTCAGCCTGCAGTGGTTCCAGCACAACCCCACGCCAGCGAGTTAATCAAACGTGTCACGGCTTCTGATCCGGATGAGATGATGCCGCCCAAAGGAGCACGCCTCACGGTGCAAGAAGTTTCCGCTTTGAAACAGTGGATTCAAGAAGGCGCCATCTGGCCAACCTTGGATCCTCGAAAACATTGGTCTTTCATAAAACCTGTGCGCCCTAAGGTGCCAATCGTTGCTAACAAAAGTTGGATACGTAACGACATTGACTCCTTTGTGCTTGCCCGACTCGAGCGTGAATCGTTGGCACCGCAGGATGAGGCAACACGTCAGACGTTGGCACGAAGGTTGAGCCTTGACCTCACAGGATTGCCGCCTTCTTGGGAGCAGGTTCAGGGCTTTGTGAAGGATCAATCCACCGACGCGTATGAACATTTCGTCGATCGCTTACTCGCATCTCCACATTACGGAGAGCACATGGCTCGTGGTTGGTTGGATCTTGCTCGTTATGCCGACTCCAACGGATACCAAGTCGATTTAGCACGTTCGATCTGGCCTTATCGAGAATGGGTCATCAACGCATTTAACCGAAACCAATCCTTCGACCAGTTCACGATTGAACAGTTGGCTGGTGATCTCCTTCCTCAACCCACTCTCCAACAACAAATCGCCACCGGTTTTAATCGCAACACCAAACTGAATGATGAAGGTGGTGGTGACGAGGAGGAATATCGCGTTAAGGCAGTAAAAGATCGAGTCGCCACCGTCAGTGCCACGTGGCTGGGGCTGACCCTCAATTGTGCCGAATGCCACACACACAAATACGACCCCATCACTCAGGATGAGTATTATCAGTTCTTTGCATTTTTTAATAACACCACCGACGGCGGCAACTACAACGCAGCACCCACAGTCGATGTCCCAAAACCGGATCTCGGCGAAACTGAGAAATTCATTCAGACACGGCTGAACGAGACCAAACAGGCAATCACCCACGCGGAGAAAAATCTCGTTGTTGAACAGCGAGCTTGGGAAACACTCATCACAAACAAAGGGAAGATTTGGCAGGTCCTCAACCTGACGAATGCGTTCTCAAACGGAGGCTCGAGCTACACCAATTTGCCAGATGGTTCGCTACTGGGCACGGGTCTGAATCCAATTTATGACACGATCACAGTGAATGCCAATACTGATTTGATGGCTATCACGGCCGTGTTGCTCGAGGTTTTACCTGATCCAAGCCTCCCCAAGAACGGACCTGGCCGTTGGGACAAAACAGGCAATTTTATTTTGGATGAATTCTCCCTCAGTGCGATCCCGAAATCCGGGCCTTGGCCAGCAGATACTAATGTTGTGTTCTCATCCGCTACAGCCGATTGGGAGCAGCCCTATTACCGTGCGGAGCATGCCGTGGATCGGAACACAAAAACTGGGTGGGCCATCGGTCCTCAGTTCGGGCAACGCCACCACCTCATCGCAGAGTTGAAAAACCCGATCCAATTCAAGGAGGGAAACCATCTCTCATTTAGGTTCGATCACTACCACGGGAATAGCCATTGCGTTGGACGGTTCAGGCTATCGGTAACCACAGAAACGGATCCGATCGTCCGTTGGCCGGTGCCGGACGATATTCGACAAATCATCACAACAACACCTTCGCTCCGCACGAAAGAAAAATCAGAAAAACTAGCTACCTTTTACCGTCAAGTTTCCCCAACTCTGCGGAATCTCGAACGGCAAAAGTTTCAGATCGAACAGCGACTGGAGGATTTGCCAGCACAGAAGTATTCGACTCTCGTGTTGAAAGAACGCAGCGAGACACAGCCCCGACAAACTTACGTACATGTCCGAGGAGACTTTCTAAGCAAGGGCAAAGAAGTTACCGGCGGAGTTCCTGCGGCATTGCTTCCTCTGGCAACGAATCAGGCAAGAAATCGCCTTTCGCTTGCGAAGTGGCTCGTCGATCCGGATCATCCCTTGACCGCACGAGTCACCGTCAATCGTTTTTGGGAACGGTGTTTTGGCACGGGCCTTGTAAAAACCAGTGAAGATTTTGGACGACAAGGGGACGCGCCATCGCACCCTGAACTGCTCGACTGGCTAGCCACAGAGTTCATCCGAATTGGTTGGGATGTCAAAGCCATGCAAAAATTGATCGTGATGTCGGCCGCTTATCGACAAGACGCAGCGACCGACGAAACTCGATTGGAGAAAGATTTTTATAACCGGCTTATTTCCCGTGGTTCTAGGTTTCGCATGGACGCTGAAATGATTAGGGACCACGCGCTGATGGTCAGTGGGTTGTTAAATCCTAAGTTGGGAGGGCCGAGTGTTTATCCGGTGCAACTGCCAAACCTTTGGAAAGAAATCGGGTTTTTACGCCCTGAAATTGGCATGGACGAATGGCCTACGAGTGAAGGGCCGGACCTTTATCGCCGAGCCATCTACACCTTCTGGCGGCGCGTTTGTACCTATCCGACATTTGCAACCTTCGATGCCCCAAGTCGGGATGTCTGCGTTTCTAGACGTCCGCGAACCAACACGCCCCTGCAAGCCTTGGCTGGCCTGAACGAGCCCACCTTGCTTGAAGCCGCACGTGTTTTCGCGCAACGAGTTTTAAGAGAAGGCGGGCAAAGCTCAGAGGCGCAAATGGAATTTGCCTTTCACCAATGTCTCGGTCGATCGCCGACCTCGCTCGAACGCCGACGGTTGCTCGCTTTTTTAGACCAACAAATGAAAAGCTTTAAAAGGGATCTGACGGCTGCAGAACTCCTGCTCGACGTCGGTTCCATCGAACGACCGGCAGGTTTTGAAACTGGAAAACTTGCGGCATGGATGATGGTGGCGAACGTGTTGTTCAATCTGGATGAAACTTTGACCAAAGGCTGATTTATGTTTTCTCAACCTATCGATCAGATCCAATTCAGCACACGTCGTCGATTTCTTCAACAGTGTGGCACCGGTATGGGCGCGATCGCTTTGGGCTCGCTCCTGAACCCTCAAATATTCG
>WBXJ01000006.1 GCA_008933045.1 Verrucomicrobiota bacterium | reverse complement strand
CGTCAGCCTCAAGAAATCTCTAGCCTCAAAACCCTACCGACCCTCTCCACGGTTCAACCCACGGACACAGCGGCAGACATTCCTGGCCTTTTTCGTGCTGCCTTGCGTTGGTTGCTTGAAAACAAAGCTGGTGCTGCTGAAATTTGGCTCGCTTCCGATTTTCAAAAATCAAATTGGCGTCCAACCGACCCCGCTTGGTTGGATCTCGTTGCTCAATTTCAAGCACTCCCACAACGCATCCAAATTCGGCTCCTACCCATGACCGGCAGCGAGAGCCCAGACAACAGCCTGCGCGTAGCCGAATTTCTCCCACCCAGCCTCCGGCAGAAACCCGAAATAAAGCTTTCTATGCTCTTGCAACGACCGACGGAGGCGGTGCAGCAGCTTCCGTTATCGTTGACACTGAACGGAGCCATCGCGCAGCGCGAGATCCGAGCTGAAGGTTCCATACTGCGTTTCCGTCAATCCATTGACGTCTCGAGCGCGACCAATGGTGGTTGGGGCAAGCTCGCATTAGCCAACGACCACAACGCGCGAAACAACTCTGTTTTTTTTGCTTACGGCCCCCCTACTCTGCTGCGTGCCACCATAGTCACATCCGATGCTAGAGTAGGGCGATTGTTCCAAATCGCCACCGGAAGCCAAGAAAGCCGAGTGATCGATGTCAGCCACGCCACGACCGAAGACTTGTCCAAATCTTCATTGATCATCTGGCAGGGTGCCTTGCCGAGTGGACCGATCGCAGAGAAAATTATTCAGTTCGCGCAACTCGGTGGAGCCGTATTGTTCTGCCCAGACGCACAAACCAACGCCCCACTTACTCCATTCACATTCCTCAAAACAGCTTGGGGTGAAACTCAAATCGCACCGACGCCTGGCGGATTCCCTATTCAAAAATGGATTGAGGAAGAAGGGCCACTAGCCAAAACTGAAGAAGGGTTATCCTTGCCCGTGCGTGAAACCAAGTTCATGCGCCGCCGCGCCATTCTAGGTAACCCCACAATCCTCGCGGCCTACCAAGATGGAGCTCCTTTTTTAACGCGAGAAACGCTAGGTCAAGGTCAGGTTTTTTTCTGTTCTTCCCTCCCATCGGCGCAGTGGTCTGAGCTAGGGGATGGCCCCTTGCTAGTTCCTATGGTTCGCCGGTTGCTGGAGTTAGGGGGGCGTCGGCTACAATCGATTCGCTCAATTGAATGCGGCGAACTGAGTGCCATTGAGGCTGGCCGAACATGGGTTTCGATGGATGGCACTTCGCAAGATCCCCGCTGGCATGCGGGCGTCTATCGTTCCGGCGAAACCGTGTTGGCGGTCAATCGGCCCGCCTCCGAAGACGAACGGGAAACCCTACCAGTCGAGGAAGCCCGTCGGCTTTTCGCTAATTTACCCATTCATTTGTTCGACGAACCTGCTCAAGAAAAATCGGCACTCCAAGGCGAGGTCTGGCGACTTTTCCTTGCAGGCATGTTGGCATTCCTCTTCGTTGAGGGTTGGCTTCTTTTGCCCAGCAAACGTCCTGAGCTAGCTGGGACTAAACTTTCAGGAACGACCCACCCCCAATCCGCATGAGCCATTGGTCATTTTCAGCACCGACAATGCTCTGGAGCACCGCGGCGGGCTTAGCGGCCTTCGCTGCGTGGCTCAGTTATCAGAATTGGAATCGCTCCGGTCGCCACGCACGCATCGGTGTCTTGGAATCCCTTCGCTTCCTCCTCGTCTTAGGATTGCTCTTCACATTGCTGCGACCCGAGTGGGTTCAGAGCATACGCCGAACAACTCAGCCTGAAGTGGTCGTTTTGATCGACAACTCTCGCAGCATGGAGACCCGTGACATCGTGGTCGGCACGAATCAAGTCTCAAGCCGTGCCCAATGGATCAATGCGAAAGTGACAGATCAAACATGGGAACCCATCGCTCAAAGTGCTCAAGTTCATGTCGAAAGTTTTTCCGGCCCAAACACCAACAGTGTTGCCCTGTTGAGCGACCTTGGCACCGACCTATCCACACCGCTCGAACGGTTGCTTCAACGGAATAATAACCTCAAAGCGGTTCTCGTTCTGACCGACGGCGATTGGAACCAAGGTAAACCTCCCTTGGGAATCGCCACACGTTACGAGCAGGAGCGCATTCCTATTTTTTCAGTCTCGGTTGGTCGCGAGAATCCGCTTCCTGATCTGACCCTCGAATCCATCAACCCTCCCTCCTATGGCCTAGTGGGCGAACAGATTACGCTACCATTCCTAGTCCGAAGCCGACTCGCTCGCGAAGTCAAAACCCAAATAATCCTCCGGCAGGGCAGCCGCGAGGAGACAAAAAAAACAATCACTATTCCTCCCTTAGGCGAAATCCAGGACTCAATCCTGTTCTCTCCGAACACTGCCGGGCCCGCGACAATCACCCTGTCACTTCCTGTCGAAATCGAGGAGGCCATTCGTGAGAATAACGAACAAACCCTCAGCCTCAACATCCGCTTAGATTCACTCAAAGTTCTCGTTGTCGATTCTTACCCGCGATGGGAATACCGTTTCCTACGCAACGCACTCGCTCGCGACCCCGGTGTGGATGTATCCTGCGTCCTTTTCCATCCTGAACTCGGCCTAGGCGGGGGTCGCAATTATCTCCCCCGATTTCCCGGCAGTAAGGAGGCACTCTCCGCCTACGATGTTATTTTTCTCGGTGATGTCGGCATCGGTCCCAACGAACTCACTCTTGAGGATGCGGAGTTGATCCGAGGCGTTGTCGAGCAGCAATCGAGCGGTCTCATCCTTATCCCAGGCCGTCGCGGTCGCCAAGCCACGCTCGTGCAATCAGCCCTTCAAGAGATTCTGCCGGTCGTCCTTGACCCTGCTCGACCTGACGGCGTGCCCCTGCAAAATGAGGACGTGCTCTCATTATCCACTGCAGGCCGACGACACCTCCTCACACGCTTCGACGCCGATGAAAACCGCAATGAAGAGATCTGGAAACAGCTCCCAGGTTTCTTCTGGTCCGCTGCCGTCCAAAAAAGTCGTCCTGGCTCGGAAGTCCTTGCCGTCCATTCCTCCCTCCGCAACGCCTCGGGTCGTATGCCACTCCTCGTCACACGCAACGCAGGCACAGGCAAAGTCCTCTTCTTAGGCACCGATAGTGCCTGGCGCTGGCGGCGCGGAGTCGAGGATAAATTCCATTACCGCTTCTGGAGTCAGGTCGTACGTTGGATGTCGCATCAACGCCACTTATCCGAAGACCAAGGCGTCCGCCTTAGCTACACTCCTGAATCGCCACAACCCGGCGACACGCTATTCATGCAAGCCACCGTCATGAATGCGGCAGGTTCACCCATCGAAGAACCCTATATCGAAGGCACCATTACCTCGCCATCAGGTCAAACTGAGCAAGTCCAACTCGATGCCGAACCCGGAGGCTGGGGCGTCTTCAAACTCTCTCATACCATCAAAGAAGCGGGTCCCTACACTGTCACCATTCGCTCCGAAAAACATCAGCGAAAGCTCGAGACCAAAATTACCGCGAACAGCCCCACCAGAGAAAAAATAGGACAACCCATCAATCGCCAAATCCTTGCCGAGATTGCAGCCCTAACCGGCGGGAAAAGCGTTACTCTCGAAGGTCTGCCGGAACTCGTGCGCCAAATCTCCATCCTCCCAGAACCAGAACCCACCGAAAAACGCATCCGCCTCTGGAGCCACCCAGTCTGGGGTGGAATCCTTCTCGCCCTACTCTCCCTCTACTGGCTGGGCAGAAAACTCGTCGGTCTGATCTGACTCCGATCCCCTGGAGAAAATTACTCGCCTACGAGTCGGGTTTTCGTGATTGTTAGTTGACCGTTGCTCTGCCCCATGACTTTCGCACTTGCTCGCCATCGACACGTTCAGCTCGTGGAACAAATCCGCCAGCATGACGAGGCTTATTACCTTCACGATCGACCCACAATCTCTGATCAGGAGTATGACCGACTTTACCACGAATTGTTGGATCTTGAACTAGCCTTCCCGGAGTTGTCGTGCGCTGAATCTCCGAGTCAACGGATCGGAGGCGCACCACTCAGTGCGTTCAACTCGGTTCAACATTTGTCACCGCTACGTAGTCTCGACAATACTTACTCGCAAACGGAGGTTCGCGAATTTGTAGCTCGCTTGCAGCGGCTTTTACCCGGAGAGAAACTGGAATGGATTCTCGAACCCAAAGTCGATGGTTTAGCCGTGAATCTACGCTATGAGGATGGCTTGTTAGTCGTAGGGGCGACACGCGGCGATGGGGTCACGGGTGATGATATTACCGCCAATCTCAAAACAATTCGGAGTGTGCCATTGCGTCTCAATGCAGGATCTCAGGGAGTAATGCGGGGAAAAGTGGAGGTGCGGGGTGAAGTTTTTCTTCGCAAAAACGCTTTTTCGAAACTCAACGCAAACCGAATAACTGCAGGGGATGAACCGTTTGCCAACGCCCGCAACGCTGCTGCAGGTTCGCTAAAGCAATTGGATCCTCGCGAAGCAGCAAAACGACCGTTGGACCTCATTATTTATGGCGTTGGTTTCTTGGAGTCAACCGAGGGGCTTCCACTAATAACCCACGCAGAGTCCTTGAGTTGGCTCGCGTCGCTCGGTTTCAAAACTCCTGCGCGCACTTGGTTCTGCCGATCTACAGATGACATACTCTCGGCACTGCAGGAACTGGAGCAAGTCCGGGGAACATTTGATTACGAAACTGATGGGGCGGTGATTAAACTCAACGACATCGCGTTGAGAGAGTTAGCAGGCTTCACCTCCAAAGCACCGCGTTGGGCCATGGCCTACAAATATGCGGCTGAACAAGCTGAAACAAAACTGAACGCGATTACGATCCAAGTCGGCCGGACTGGTGCCTTGACCCCCGTGGCAGAACTTGAGCCGGTGTTCCTCGCAGGGAGCACCATCAGTCGTGCCACCCTTCATAATGAGGACGAATTACGGCGTAAGGACATTCGTATCGGCGATACGGTGATCATCGAAAAGGCGGGAGAAGTCATTCCAGCCGTGGTGCGCGTGGTCTTAGAAAAGCGTGCAGGTGACGAAACGGTTTTTGAATTCCCAAAAGTCTGTCCTGAGTGCCAAGGAAGGATCGAACGCGCGATCACTCCTGGAGGCAGTGGGGTAGTTTGGAGGTGCCAAAATTCTCAATGTCCAGCACAAGTCCGAGGCCGACTCGAGCACTGGTGCGCACGGGGTGCCATGGATATCGAGGGTGGTGGTGAAGTTCTGGTGAAACAATTGGTGAGACAGGGGCTCGCTCACGATGTCTCAGATCTTTATCAGTTATCACTAGAACAAATCTCTGGTTTAGAACGCATGGGTGAGAAGTCCGCTCGTAACTTTCTCGAAGGACTGGTGGCGAGTAAATCCCGCGACCTCTGGCGTCTGCTTTTTGGCCTTGGAATTGTGCATGTGGGCGCGGGTAGTGCGAAATCGTTGGGCTGCCATTTTGTCTCGCTTGACGCACTCGCAGGAGCGTCTCACATAAAATTGGCGCAGATTGATGATGTCGGCGAGGTCATCGCAGACAGTCTCGTTCGATGGTTTGGTGATCCCAAAAACCAAGCGTTAATCGAGCGATTGCGCGTCATGGGTTTGAATTTTTCCTCCGAACTTTACCGTCCAGCAGAGGCCGTGGTGGTGGGGCCGTTCGCCCAATTTACCTTCGTCCTGACCGGAACCCTACCCACGTTGACTCGGGAAAAGGCCACGGCCCTCATCGAGAGTGGGGGTGGCAAGGTGAGCGGCAGCGTCAGTAAAAAAACTACCTACGTTTTGGCGGGTGAAGAAGCCGGTTCTAAATTGAAAAAAGCCCGCGAACTTGGCGTCACAGTTTTGGATGAACCGAGTTTTCTAAAAATGTTTGAAGATTCGATCCCGAGTGACTAATTTTTAATTTGGGCTAGATTTTGGACATGTTCATCGAGCTCACCAAGTTTCATACGAACTCTTGGCGGTGCCATACGATGGTGCTTAGCCTCTGGGGTTACCTGTTTTTGTGGAGTGATCTTAGAGTGACCGAAGCGAACGTCGAACTTCCGCTTGGGGCGATCCGATCCGGGCAGGTTTTGGTTAGGTTGCGACATTTGCCACACCCAACGCGAGGCGTGATCCCATCCTTTCCTGGCACCCTCAGTGCCCGACGTTTATTGCGAGGAAACGTCGGCCCACTCCAAGCCGCAGCAGGTCAGGATTGGCTACGATCCGATTTATACCTCCTGCAACTTAAACCCGGCCTCGAACCTCGAGCGATCGCTGATCAACTGACTCGTCGCGCAGATGTGCTTTACGCGGAACCCAACTTTATTGTGCGGGTCTCCACACTACCCCCCAACTTGCCACGAAGGATTCCCAATGATTTTGATTTTGGCGCGCAGTATGGGCTGCAGAACACGAATACTTACTTCGGTAAAACGGGGGCAGATATTGCCGCGCCACAGGCTTGGATGTTTACAACCGGTAACCGAAAAGTGTGCGTAGCAGTGATCGACACCGGTATCGACTATTTTCATCCCGATCTAAGGGCGAATGTCTGGATCAATTCGCGGGAGATTCCCGGCAACGGTCGGGACGACGACGGCAACGGATTTGTGGACGATCTGCATGGTTACGATTTCGTTTCGCACGATAGCGATCCGATGGATGATCACTTTCACGGCACGCATGTCAGTGGGATTATCGGAGCGGTTGGCAATAATGGCATCGGTATTAGTGGCGTTTGTTGGGACGCATCATTGATGGCAGTCAAGGCGTTCGATGAGACAGGAACTGGAGACGTTGCTACCGCCATCGAAGCAATCGATTACGCACGAAAAAACGGTGCACAAATCATCAACGCCAGTTGGGGACTCTCCGAGAAAAGCCAAGCATTAGCGGACATCATACAGGAAGCACGTGATGCTGGAGTACTCTTCGTAGCAGCTGCCGGCAATGGCCACACTTCGACCTTGGAATCCCCCGCGAGTATCTCAGGTGTCATTGCAGTCGCTGCCTTGGACGCTTTGAACGAGCGTGCGTTTTTTTCAAACTTTGGCCCCGATGTGGCGGTGGCTGCACCTGGGCAAGATGTTTATTCCACAACCCTGAACGCAGCTTATGAAACCCGTAGCGGAACATCGATGGCAGCACCTTATGTCTCAGGTGTGGCGGCTTTAATTCTCTCCTTGCACCCTGAATTTTCACGAGCAGATATAGAAATCATTCTAAAAAACAGTGTCGATCCGGTCATCTCTGATCGTCCGATTGGCGGACGCATTAACGCCGCTCAAGCCGTGGCAGGAAACCCCACAGCTCCTCCTCAACCCTTTCTGTCCTTACCAAAAACGCTTATTGGTGTGGTTGAGATTCAAGGAGGTGCGACCCTCACTCATCCCTTCGACATGATCCTAGAACGCGGTGTAGGATCTGACCCGACCCAGTGGCAGGTGATCACGAACATGGCGTTGACACCGGCAATTCCCTCGTTCTCGGTGGCGATCAATTCCACATTATTGCCCGAAGGAACAAATACTTTTCGGCTGACCTTGACGCGGTCGTTGACCAATGGACTGAGTCAATTCGTGAGCACAAAGTCCAGCGTCAAGGTGAGTAACACCGAAATTATTTCGCCGCAGAATTCCGACATCTTGCGTTACGGGGAAATCGTGGAGATTCAAGGCACGGCATTCGGAGAGGGTTCACTCATCGCGTTGGAAGTTGGAGAAGGACTTGTACCGACACAATGGTCAACCCAAGGCATCACGTTACAACCACCTGGGCTTGAAGGTTGGGTAAATACTTCGCTTGCCAGATGGGATACATCCGATTCGAAGCCTGACCGCTATTACGGCCTACGATTAACTAGCCTGAACTCAACAAATAGACAGGTTCAGACTAATCTAGTAGCGCATTTATTTCTTGATTCAAAGTTGCGAAAGGGCTGGCCACGTTGGGTGGACTTTAGCGGAACCGTTTCCGAGGAAGACTGGCGCACCGCTCAGGTCGCAGATTTAGACGGCGATGGGCGCAGTGAAATTATTCTCGTCCAAAGCGGATCAAACACCTCACCTCGGTTGACGGTGTTCCAAGCAGATGGCTCCTTAAAATGGGATCGAGAGTTGCCCTCTGATGGAACCTTAGTAGACACCCCGGTCATTGGGAATTTGGTTGGAGACCCGAACCCTGAAATCATTGTTGAGGCTGGTTCCCAATTGTTAGCATTTCACGGAGATGGGCAAAGCGTGGGTGGAGGTTGGCCCATTAAAATTGAATTAGGCCATACAGGCAAAGCCATAGCACCCTTGCGAGGTGACGGGACAAATTTGGTCATCACCTTTTCCAACGTTGCTGCAAATCGTCGGGATCAAGATGTGGTAGACCTTTCGGTCTATGACGGCACCGGCCGCCTTCTCCAACAGTGGGAGGTTCCCGTCTGCTTCGCGACAAATGATGTGATGCGGCAAACCCCAGCCGTTGGCGACCTTTTGCCCACAGTTCCCGGGCTGGAAATCATTGTTCCAAACGGTTGCGGGGGTCTGGCGTGTTACAATCTGACAGTTCCCTCGGGTCCGCTCTGGAAAACCTCGACGCCTGCCACGTTCCTCATCTCACCGGTTCTCGGAGATCTCGATGGAGATGGAGCACTGGAAATCATCCTCGGTTCCAGACGATCCACAGCCCAAAACTCCGGAGGCTTATATGTATTTGATGGGAACGGGAAAAAATGGCCGAACTTTCCGATCCTGCGTGAGGAGTCGTTTACAACACCCCTAGCTCTGGGAGATATCCAAGGCAACGGTCAACTCTGTATCGCTGCGGTTGGCGATGCCACTCGGCGGGTTCACTTAATCGAGTCAGATGGGTTCGAGGCCCCGGGTTGGCCAACCGAAACCATGGAGAATCGTTCCGTGCGAACTAGCCCCACCTTGGCCGACGTGGATGGGGACGGACGACCTGACGTGTTGCTACCACTCCTTGGCTATCCCAACCTTGCAAATCGAGAAAACAACGTCAATCTACTCGGCGGATTGCAAGCATGGCGAGGTAACGGGTCGCCGATCAATCTTCACTTCAATTCAGAATTGCCCCTCCTACCCATCGAAGCCAACTCCTCAGGCGTCTATCATAAATCTGCACCCGTCATCGCTACTGATCTGGATGGAGACGGACGACTGGACCTCGTAGTCGCTTCGATCAACGACCGTTCCTATGCAACCAAGCCTCAAGATGCTGGGCTGAAGCAGCGATTCAGTATTTATACATGGTCCATGCCTAGCCTTTATTCAACAGCGAGTGCTCCTTGGCCAAGTATGGGGCAAAACCCTCAAATGACAGGCACCGCTCCAACTTCGCAAATCCGCCCTTCCAAACCGCTTGGCTCTCATCGCTTGCTCGGCCAAGAGGATCAGGTGCTGACCATCAACCTCGGTGGCCGGATCGAAGGAGAATTGATCCAGTGGCACGACGGCATCTACGGAACCATCGCACGGTTCGAGCCTCCCTCAACCCTCATCTACCAACCAGCAACAAATTACAATGGGTCAGACCACTTGACGATCGACATTCGATCCCCCAACGGCACCACGAATTCCTTAGGCATCGACCTACTAATCCATCCAAGGAACGATCCCCCTCAAGGAACTCCGACCGCGCTGCTCCTGAACAAAAATAAGTCACTCAACGTCCTGTTTTCTGCAACCGATCCGGATGGTGATCGTTTGACCTACAGTATCGTTCATGCCCCCCAGCATGGCTCAGTAATCAAATACCCGACGGTGGCTAACTATTCACCACACACCAATTTTAGCGGGATGGATTTTCTACTCTACGTTGCCAATGACGGTCAAATTGACAGCAACCCAATCCTTGTCACCTTCCAAGTGACGGCAACCAACAACCTACCTCAGACCCAAGGATCTAATCGCACCACAGCCGTCAACCAATCTCTCCTCCTCGAACTCACTGGAACCGATGCGGATGATGATCCCCTAGGCAGTGAAATTATCACCGTTCCCACGCATGGAACGTTGCAGGCCGAAGCGAATCAATGGCGTTACACACCTGCCTTGGGTTATTCCGGCACGGATGGCTTTGATTTTCGGATGTTCGATAGCCAAGGGTTCAGTAAATCCGCCCGAGTCAATTTGTTGATCACAACCAACAACTCCCCACCCACAGCCCTCCGGGGAAGCTTTACCACGACACGAAATGTTCCCTACCGAGTAGAATTAGTCGCCACCGATCCCGAATCAAACCCCTTGAGTTTCAGTATCAAATTGGCACCGCTGCATGGTAAACTCACGAGGACTGATCAGAAATGGTTTTATTCACCAGATGTAGATTATGTAGGGCCCGATCGATTCAGTTTCACCGCTCACGACGGCTTCTTAACCAGTCAGCCCGAAATAATCACCCTTTCGGTCATTCAGCCTAACACTGCACCTAAATCAACACATTCAACCTACACTGTAACGAACGACTTGCCGTTTTCATTGCGACTTCCTGCGGTTGATGACGAACAAACATCATTGCTGGCAACCGTCCTCCACGGACCTCGTGATGGGCAACTTTACGGCACAGGCCTTGACTGGATTTATTCACCGAATCTAGGATTTCTAGGAACTGATACCTTCACCTTCAAAGTATGGGATGGCCTCACATACAGTGAGGAATCAAGTGTTACAATCCAAGTCATCAACCCGTCCGCGCCTCTACCACTGGCGATTGAATCTGTCCGTGTGGACGAGTCGGATCAAACCTTAGTGATGCAGGTCACTATACCCACATTGCGTCTAATTCGCCTTGAGGGATCCCACGATTTTGAGCACTGGCAGAACTTGCGGGAGTTAACTCCCACCACACACCGATTTGAGCTAACAGTGCCGTTTCCCAGCGACGACCTCCTTTTTTACCGATTTATCGCCCCTTGAATTACTCCTAGCGGTGAAGCAACGTTTTCAAAAACAAGCGGTCTTGGCTTGCCCCTGAGCACTTGCAGATTACTTTATCAGGATGTTCAAACCTGCTGATCTATTTGATCTGACACAAACCGAACACGCCTCCTTGTTCGAAAGCTGCGAGGATGCGTGGGACGCGCTGAAGCGTCTAAAAGATTACATCCAAAAAAACCTGAAGCCGGGCCGCCACCATCGCGCCGAAGGACAACCTTTTATTGGCGACCTCGTGTTCATCGGAGAAGGCACAGTCGTAGAGCACGGTGCCATGATCAAAGGACCCGCCATCATCGGACGTAACTGTCAAATCCGTCACAACGCCTATATCCGTGAAGATGTCATCATTGGTGATGGTTGCGTCGTGGGTAACGCCTCCGAGATCAAACACTCCGTGCTGTTTAATCGTGTGCAAGTTCCTCATTACAATTATGTCGGTGACTCGATTCTTGGGCACAAAGCGCACCTCGGTGCAGGCGTCAAAATTTCCAACGTAAAGCTCGTCCCAGGGAATATCTTTGTGGAGAAGGAAGGCGTCCCTTTTGATACAGGTCTCCGCAAATTTGGTGCGTTGCTCGGGGATGAATGCGACATCGGTTGCAATGCGGTCCTCAATCCAGGAACGATCATCGGACGGCAATCAGTCATTTACCCCAACACCAATTGGCGTGGAATTTTGCCGGATCGTCTGATTGTAAAAAATAAAGCAACTCAGGAAGTTGTCATCCGTCACGCACGGAGCACTTGAGCCATTAGTCGCTATTCCAGGATGATTTCAACGCTCGATCCCCAATCTGTTGACGGTGATCTCGTTGCGCAGGTGCAGGCGATCTTTTCCGATAACGGCCTTCTCTCCCGAGCAAGTAATTTCGAGTATCGCCCCGAGCAACAAGAGATGGCCGTGGCTGTCACACGATCGTTGCAGCAAGGCCGCCACCTCATTGTTGAAGCAGGCACAGGCGTCGGCAAAAGCCTCGGGTACTTGATTCCGGCAATCCTTTACGCCGTGCCGAACAAAAAAAAGGCAATCATTTGCACCCACACAATCAACTTGCAGGAACAACTCATCGGCAAAGACTTGCCCATGTTAACGCAGGCTCTGCCAGTCCGCTTCAACTACGCGATGTTGAAGGGTCGCGGCAACTACCTTTGCACCCGTCGTCTCCACAAAGCCTTCCAACAAGCCGATAGCCTGTTTACCTCCCCTGAAATTGAAGAGCTCAAACGGCTCCTAGAATGGTCACAAAAAACTGAGGACGGCAGCCTTTCTGATTTTGAAATTGAGCCTAACCCGAAAGTCTGGGCTCAAGTTTGTTCCGAGCGAGGCCTCTGCTCAACCAAACTCTGTGGTCATGGTTCTGAGTTCGCTGAACACTCGAAGGTCTGTTTTTTTCAACGGGCCCGCAGCCGGATCATGGCTGCCGATGTCCTCGTTCTCAACCACACCCTGTTTTTCACGTTGCTGGGTTCAGGTGAGGAGGATATTGAAAACGGAATCCTTTTCAAAAACGACTTCCTGATTTTCGACGAAGCCCACACGCTCGAACATGTCGCCTCCCGTCATATCGGCAGTGCTGTCTCGAACGCGCAGTTACGTTTTGCGGTTCAACGTCTTTGGAATCCTGCGACAAAAAAAGGATTACTGGGCCTATTATTACAAGGTCAAATAACCCGACAAGTTGAGGAGTTACTCGACGCTTCGCACAGTTTTTTTGATCAGATCGAAGAGGCTTGCGACCAATTGCATCGACGGAACACGGATTCGTTAAATGTGCCAGATTCCGATCCTTCCCACCGAGGATCACGCCTGTGGACGGAGCTTCGCATTCGTCTTCCTGATCTGGTCAAGGACAACATCACCCTTCCCCTCCAACGCCTTCGAGAATCCATCAGCGAACTGATCAAATCAACTCAGGACAAAGATACGGGCCAAGAATTACTCGAAAGCAACCGACGCCTCGGCGAACTCCACGATGGCATCCGAGTGTTCCTATGCCATGAAGCAGCGGAACTTGTTTATTGGGTAGATCGCTCGGGAAAAACTCAGAAAAATCTGACCCTTCACACCGCCCCGATCGACGTAGCCAAGTTCCTTCGCACCCACCTTTTTCTGGCAGATACCTCCGTGATCATGACGAGTGCCACTCTCTCGATGGATGCTCGACAGAGTGGCCTTGGTTTTCAAGCCCGTGCTGGCCTGTCTTATTTCGCCAAGCGCGTCGGCGGCTCGGATGCCGACCAACTCCAAGTAGGCTCACCCTTCGACTACGAAACCCAGATGAAACTTTATCTGGTCAGCAAAATGCCAGAACCTCGTGAGCCTAACTTCCAACGAGAGCTCGCACGGTGGCTCCGGCACTTTATTGGATTGACTCACGGCAAAGCGATGGTGCTCTTCACCAGCTACCGACTCATGCAGGACATGGCCGAAGCACTCCAGCCATTTTTTGAAGAACTCGCGATTGAATGCCATGTCCAAGGCACCGGTACACCGCGCACCCTTCTTCTGGAGCGGTTCAAGACGGATATCAACTCCGTCCTCTTTGGCACCGAAAGCTTTTGGCAGGGTGTCGACGTCCCGGGTGAAGCCCTCTCCAACCTCATCATTACCCGCCTACCCTTTGCAGTGCCCGATCACCCCCTCATCGAAGCGCGACTCGAGAAAATCGAAGCCGAGGGTGGTAAACCATTCTTTGATTTTTCACTCCCCGAAGCCGTTCTCAAATTCCGACAAGGTGTGGGGCGACTCATCCGCACAAAAAATGATTCCGGCATCGTCGTCGTCCTCGACAGTCGGGTCATCACTAAACAGTACGGCAAGGCTTTTTTAAAAGCTGTGCCCCACTGCCCAGTCACCATCGTGTAGCCAGAGTTGCGACCGCAGTCTGCGACTCAACCGGAATTATCACCAAATCTCGTTTGAAAAGTGATGTGATTGAGATACCTTGCTGTGTAATTATACATGAGAGCAACGACTGTCGCTTTAACCATTTTTTTGCTAGGGATTGCTGACGGGAGCTTTTTGCTGCAAGCCGCTTCTAAAGCCAGCATCAGTTTCAACCGCGAGATTCGACCTATTCTCTCTGAGAACTGCTTCAAATGTCACGGTGCTGACGATAAGGGTCGGAAGAGTAAACTGCGGTTGGATGATGCGACCACAGCGTTGCAACCCGCCAAATCAGGCCAGCGAGCGTTTATCCCTGGCAAACCGAACGAGAGTGAGCTGATTAAACGAATTCTTTCGACTGATCCCGACGAGGTAATGCCACCACCGTCTACTAAAAAATCTCTCAGTTCAGAGCAGAAACAGCTCTTACAAGACTGGGTTGCTGCGGGGGCCAAATATGAGACTCATTGGGCTTTTGTTGCTCCGCACCAATCTCCACTCCCCAAAGTTAAAGCTAAAACTTGGCCTCAAAATGCCGTTGATTATTTTACGTTGGCTCGACTCGAGAAAGAAGGGCTTCAACCTTCTCCTCGCGCTGGTCGTCATGCCTTGGTTCGACGGCTTTATCTCGATTTAATTGGACTGCCCCCCACTCCCGATGAAGCCGATGTATTTGTAAATGATACTGGCCCCAAGGCGGTTGAACGCTTGGTGGATCGCCTCATGGACTCGCCTCAATACGGAGAACGATGGGCTCGTCGTTGGCTGGACTTGGCTCGGTATGCCGATACCAACGGCTACGAAAAGGATCGAGCACGCTCAATTTGGCCTTACCGCGATTGGGTCATCCAATCATTGAATGACGATATGCCTTTCGACCAGTTCACGATCAAACAGATCGCTGGAGACATGCTTCCTAACGCCACGGTGGCCGATCGTGTTGCGACCGGTTTTCACCGGAACACCATGCTCAACGAGGAGGGTGGGGCTGATCCGCTGGAATTTCGTTACCACGCGATGGTCGATCGGGTCAGCACGACCGGCACAGCTTGGTTGGGTCTGACCATCGGATGCGCACAATGTCATACTCATAAATATGACCCGATCACACATCATGAGTATTACCGAGTGATGGCGTTGCTGAACAACGCGGAGGAACCCAAAATGGACATCCTCACTCCGGAGTTGCAGGAAAATCGGAAGGAAATTGAGGCAAAAATCGCGCAATTAGAGATGGAGATGCCCTCTAAATTCCTTGTGGATGACCTAGTGTGGCAAACACCTTTCACGAAAGCGACAACCAAGCCGGGCACGGCGGCCATGCGATCGGAAGATAATTCTTGGCAATTTGACGAACAAGAAACATCAAGCTCCACATTCACCTTCACAATTGAGAATGACCTTGATGCAAAATCTTTCCGCTTGGAAACTTTCCCGAACAAGGATCTCCCAAAACAGGGCACAGGTTTCAGTGCAAGTGGGAATTTTGTACTGAGCGAAGTGCGATTTATGGTTTCAGGATCAAACTCATCTAGCGAACTCGCGCCTGTCAAATTAGCCAAGGCTACCGCAGATTTTTCTCAAACGGGATTTGGAATCGATAAGGCAATTGACGGGGATCTAAAAACGGGTTGGGCCATCAGTCCCGAAGAGACAAAGAACCACACCGCTACGTTTGAGTTGGAGAAGCCGATCAAATTACTCGCAGGAACGCGCTGTGAGGTTCAACTGGAACAACAGCATGGATCGAAACATTTGCTGGGTCGAGTGAGACTGACTCTGGGGGTTGCCGTTAAAAGCGCTGTTCCACTGGAGGTTCGACGACGAGAGGCGTTTGAAAAATCCTTTACTGCTTGGTTGGAGCTTGAAGCTGCTAAAGCAATCCGATGGACTGTTTTGAAACCCACTGCAGCCAAAAGCAACGAACCGATTCTCACGATTCTCGATGATTACTCTGTCCTCGCCAGTGGTGATCAGACCAAGAAGGACACCTATGAAGTTAGCACCACAGGTCCGCTGCAGAACATTACCGCAATCCGGTTGGAGGCGCTGCCGCATCCATCCCTCCCACGAGGAGGGCCTGGTCGCGCTTATTATGAAGGGCCCGAGGGCGACTTCCTCTTGTGTGAGTTCAAAGCCACCACAGGCGGTAAACCCATCAAGTTTAAAAGTGCCTCGGTCGATTTTGCAAATGGCGGGAGTGCAGTGGGAAGTAAAGCTGGGGCAGGCACGATCGACGACGACCCACTGACGGGTTGGTCCATCGGGAATGGTGATGGCAAACCTCACGCGGCGGTCTTCGTTCTCGGAGAACCATTGACCTCGGATCAGGGTCTACAGTTAAGCATGATATTTGAAAAATATTTTGCCTGTGGCTTGGGACGATTTCGTATCTCGGTCACTTCAGATCGTCAACCCGCCGAAGCACGTGGACTTTCCACGGAGGTCGAATCATCAATCATCAAACCTGAACCCAGTCGAACTCCAGCGGATCAGGTGATCCTGCGTAAACAGTTCATGAACAAAGCGCCCCAATTAGCAGAGGCACGCCAAGAAATCCAAAAACTTCGAGATTCCTCCACCAAGGCCACGACCACCCTCGTCATGTCCGAGCGTCCTGCGGCTTCTGCACGCAAGACACACCTGCATAATCGCGGCGAGTTTCTACAACCAGTTGAGGAAGTTTTTCCCGGAGTCCCTGCGTTTCTCTCCAAGTTTGATGGGAAGCAACCCACGAACCGTTTAGAATTTGCCCAGTGGCTCGTATCACAGAAAAATCCTTTGACCGCCCGAGTGATGGTAAACCGCCAGTGGCAAGCCTTCTTTGGACGAGGACTCGTCCGAACTCTGGAGGACTTCGGTTTCCAAGGCGCGGCACCCTCACACCCCGAATTACTCGACTGGCTCGCAGTCGAGTTCAGGAAACAACGGTGGTCCTTCAAACAACTCCACAAACTCATCGTCACGAGTGCCACCTATCAACAGTCCTCCGATATCCGCGCCGAACTAACGGAACGCGATCCGCAGAATATTTTACTGGCTCGGGGACCACGCTATCGGGTGGATGCTGAGTTAGTGCGCGACGCGACGTTACGGGCGAGTGGCTTGCTTTCGACAAAAATAGGTGGCCCCAGCGTTTTCCCACCTCAACCTGCAAGCGTTTCGACCGATGGAGCTTACGGCCCATTAACTTGGACGGCGAGCACGGGGGAGGATCGTTATCGCCGCAGCCTTTACACATTTGCGAAGCGCACCGCACCCTTCGCCATGTTCAACACCTTCGACGGCCCCACAGGAGAAGCCTGCGTCGCCCGCCGCGAGGTTTCCAACACACCCTTGCAAGCCCTGACTCTTTTGAACGACGTAATGATGATGGAGATGGCTCAAGCCTTGGGCAAACTCGTCGCGAACGAATCGGGTGACACATCGGCCAAAGCCACTGCACTGTTTCGCCGCTGCATGACGCGCCCACCAACCCTCGAAGAGCAAACGATGCTGATCGATTTTTACCAGAAACAAGCCGCTCGATTCACTGCCAAGGAGCTTGATCCTGCCAAACTTGCGGGGGCGAAGGACGCATCAACTCCGGAAATGGCTGCCTGGGTCGCTGTCGCCCGCGCGGTTCTCAATCTCGACGAAGCGATTACCAAAGAATAATTATGGATCCACTCCGGCAATATGCTCAAAACGTCACTCGTCGACATTTTTTCAACGAATGCGGGATCGGGGTCGGTAAGCTCGCATTAGCCTCCCTACTTACTGAACCGTTCGCGGCGCGAGCAGTGGTCCCCACAGCCCTCGCCAATCCCATGGCACCTCGCCCCCCGCACTTCCCCCCCAAAGCGAAGCGTGCCATCCATCTTTTCATGGCGGGCGCTCCCAGCCAGTTGGACATGTTCGACTACAAGCCCGACCTCATTAAACTCCAAGGAAAACCCCTGCCACCCTCAGTCATCGGCGGGCAACGTTTTGCATTCATCCGTTCGGATGCTGCGGTTCTGGGCCCCCAATTCAAATTTGCTAAACACGGCCAATGTGGAATGGAGCTATCCGAGGTTCTTCCCCATCTGGCAAAAATCGTCGATGAAATCTGCCTGATAAAAACAGTTAAGACCGATCAATTTAACCACGCACCGGCCCAAATATTTTTCAACACCGGTTTTGCCCAACCCGGGCGGCCTTCGATTGGCTCTTGGGCTAGCTACGGCCTCGGAGCAGAGGCCAGCGACCTCCCGGCCTTCGTCGTCATGTCCACCGGCAGCGGAATCAGCGGGGGGGCAGCGAACTGGTCGAGTGGATTCTTACCCACTATTTACACCGGAGTGAGGTTTCGCAACCAGGCCGATCCAATCCTCAATGTCACTAGCGCAGAGGGAGTGGATACCCGCCTCCAACGGGATACTCTCGACCTCCTGGGTGCCATGAATCGCAAGCACATGCAGGTGGTGAAGGATCCTGAAATCGCGACTCGTATCGCCAGTTACGAAATGGCTTTTAAGCTACAAACCTCCGCGCCCGATCTGATGAATCTGAAAAGCGAATCCAAGGCGACCTTGGAGCTTTACGGATGCGATCCAGACAAGCCGAGCTTTGCGCGAGCCTGTTTATTAGCTCGGCGCATGATCGAACGAGGCGTGCGGTTTGTGAATATCTACCATGAAGGTTGGGACGGCCATAGCGATGTGGCTGGAAACGTCGATGGAAATTGCACCGCTACCGACCGCGCATCTGCCGCCCTAGTGATGGACCTGAAACAACGCGGGCTACTGGATGATACCCTTGTCGTTTGGGGCGGCGAGTTTGGACGCACCCCGATGGTCGAGAGCAACCCAATCCTTGGACGCAGTCAGGGCCGAGACCATCATCCTTCCGCCTACTCCATCTGGATGGCGGGGGGTGGTATCAAAAGCGGTTTGACCTTTGGAAAGACCGATGATCTCGGTTATCACGCTGCGGAAAATCCAGTTCATGTCCATGATTTGCAAGCAACGATATTGCACCTGTTGGGATTAGATCATGAGCGACTCACCTATCGCTACGCGGGGCGTGATTTTAGGTTGACCGATGTCCACGGTAAAATCGTTTCAGGGATACTGGCCTAAATTTCCATGTCACCATTTTTGGGTATAAAGGTCGAGGGAATCTCCAGCTCCATGTTTGTTGTCAACGTGCCAAAGCCAGGAGTTTACCCGCTCCGCCTTGTTTGGTTCGAAGGGGGCGGTGGAGCGAACGTCGAATGGTTTTCGCTGACGGCCTCGGGAACGCTGGCATTGCTCAACGACTCAGGAGTCCTGGGTGCCATCAAAACCTATCAAGCCCGAACCGTGGTTACGGTTCAGCCAACCATCAGCCTGACCCAATCGGCTTCTGGTTCCTCCCTCGTTTACGTTGGGATACTGCAATCCAGCACCACAGTGAATGGCACTTATAGTGATGAAGTCGGTGCGACTTCTCCCTTCAGCGTGAACACAGCGGGTTCGCCCACGAAGTTTTATCGCACTCGCCGTTAATCGACGGTAAGCAACGCTCAATCAGGAGGCCGAGACAATGTCTCGGCCTCTTTTTTTGTTACACCCCCTCCAAGACCGTTTGCTTATTTCTGCTCTCTCAACTTTGGGGCCCCCCAGGGTAAATCCGCCGTGAATTGACGTTGCCGCGAACGAGTCTTGCAGCTAAAATCAATGCGTTCCCATAGCCGCCGTTATGAACCACTCTTTGAATCGTCGTAATTTTTTGAAATCATCCGGCCTCGCCACCGCCACGATTCCTGCCTGGTTTCTGGAATATCGGCGTTCCATGGCCGTAACTCCCCCACCCTTGTCCGCCAATGACCGCCCCGCATTGGCATTGATCGGGTGTGGTGGGCAGGGTCGAGGCAACGCCTCCAGAGCCGCCAAGTTTGCGGATATTGTGGCAGTTTGTGATCTTGATGAACGCCGCTTAACAGAAGCTCTGAAATCAAATCCAAAAGCTAAGAAATACACCGACTTTCGGCTTCTTCTCGAAAAGGAAAATATTCACGGCATTATCAATGGCACCCCAGATCATTGGCATACATTGATCAACATCGCGGCGTTGAAAGCAGGCAAGGATGTTTATAGTGAAAAACCACTGACATTGACGATTGATGAAGGCAAACGTTTGGTCAATGTAGCCAATCAAACCAAAGGAATTCTCCAAACCGGCAGCCAGCAACGCAGCGAGGAGCGGTTTCATCTCGCCTGCGAATTGGTGCGGAACGGGCGTGTTGGAAAACTTACGGATGTTTTGGTGAATCTGCCTGCAGGCCCGCGAGGAGGTCCTTTCGCGAAGGCAGCCGTTCCAACGGAGCTCGATTGGGACGTGTGGCAAGGTCAGGTGGCCTCGACCGATTACGTCGCTGAAAAATGCCACGGCAGCTTTAGGTATTGGTGGGACTACTCCGGCGGCACCTTGACCGACTGGGGTGCTCATCACAATGACATCGCTCTTTGGGGCATGGGTCTGGACCGAAGTGGACCTGTCACGATCGAAGCCAAACCGCGTGTGGAAATGATCCCTGGAGGCTACACCGCGTTCAGCGAGTATGAGGTGCATTATGAATATGCCAATGGGGTGAAACAAGTGACCCAATCTGTTGCGGAAAACGGACCCGACGGGCGCGAGTTTAAAAAAGCGGATCCCGGAAAATTCCTCCATGGAGTGAAATTTACGGGCACCGATGGGTGGATATTTGTCACCCGTGGACGCATCGAGGCAAGTCAGCCTGAGATGTTGACCACGCCCCTCCCAACACAAGCTCAGCGTCTATACGCCAGCTCCAATCATATGGGGAATTTTATCGATTGCATGCGCTCGCGTCGGCCTCCGATTTGTGATGCGGAAATTGGTCATCGCTCTGTCAGTGTGTGCCATCTTGGAGTGATCGCGTTGCGTTTGAAGCGCAAGTTGCAATGGGATCCTGTGGCTGAAAAATTCAAGGAAGATAACGAAGCAAATGCCATGCTCAGCAGAACCATGCGCAAGCCATACAATTACAATTATTTCGCCTGAACATTTACCCGAAAACTTCATGATCCTCTCCGAATCTGTATCTCGCCGCTCGCTACTAAAATCGGGCGGCATTCTAACGGCTCTTGGCATGTTGCACGTGCCATTCTCAGCCTACGCGAAAAAAATAGGCAACCACGGAACCCTTCTGCCCTTTCTCGATGTTCAACCCGCCGGCAAGATGTTGAAATGGGAAAACATGACCCAGTGGCTGACCCCCAAGGATCAAGTTTTTTCCGTGAGCCACTATGGCCAGCCTAAAATTGATGAAAACACGTGGCAACTTCACCTCAACGGCTTGGTGAAGCACCCCCTCTCGCTAACCATTGATCAGATTAAGGCACGGCGCAAAAAGCATGTTTTCGCCACCTTAGAATGTTCCGGTAACGGGGCCAACCCAGGTTTTATGGGAGCTATCGGCAACATCCGATGGACGGGGACACCTCTGCGTGCCCTGCTCAGCGAGGCCGGTATCAAAACTCGGGCGAGTGAGGTCGTATTCTTCGGCGCGGACGAAAAGATCGAAAAAATCCGAGAAAAAGATTACCTGCAAAACTTTGCCCGCAGCCTCTCCTTGACCGATACGCTTTCTGACGATGTTTTGTTGGCTTACGAAATGAACGGCGAGCCACTTGGCCCGGAACACGGCGCACCGCTTCGACTAGTGGTTCCCGGATGGTTCGGCATCGCCTGGGTCAAATGGCTCACGCGGATCGAGGTCACGGACCGACGATTCATGAGCAAATACATGGGGCGGGAATACGTGACGATCCGAGGGGAGGAGCGGGATGGAAAAACCATTTGGCGAGAGACGAGTGTCGGCCCGAAGGATGTCAAATCCATCGTAGCCCGCGCTCTAAAAATGAGCGATGGCACCCTCCGTTTCTTCGGTGCTGCTTGGACGGATGGTACACCGCTGGCTGGGGTGGAAATTCAGATTCGCACTAGTGACAAGGAAACTCCAAGCGATCGTTGGTTAAAGACCGAACTGGATCGCACGCAACAGAGCAAATACTCGTGGACGTTTTTTAGTTTTGACTGGAAAAAACCACAGCCGGGCGATTGGTACATCGTCTCCCGAGCCACGGATACCGAGGGTCGTGTGCAACCGGCATTCGACGATGAAGCCATCAAACTGAAACGAACTTATTGGGAAGCAAATCAACAATGGCCACGCAAATTGAAAGTATGATCGGGCGCGGAGCTCCGTTCGACCCCCAAGCTACGCTGTTACAAGATCGCAACCTGAGCACGGCTTGGTTGCGGTCAGCTCAAGAAAACTCCTCCAAAACAGCCGTTTTTTGGGGTGATGACGAACTTTCCTACGCTCGGCTACTGGGACAATCATGCTGGGTTGCAACCCATCTCAAGAACCAGCTAAGCATCAAACGTGGGGATCGGGTTGGTCTCTGGCTGAAGAACTGCCCCCAGTTCATCAGCGTGCTCTATGGAACGTTGCTCGCGGGTGCCGTCGTGGTTCCGATCAATAACTTCCTTAAACCTGACGAGGTGGCTCATATTCTGCAGGATGCAGGAGTGAACATTCTGATCACGGAAAGCTCGACAGAGGAAAGCGTGACTCGACTGAGATCCATGTTTCCGAATCTTCAAGTCCTGCTCGTCGAATCAATCCCCGCCGAGACTGTCCCGCAAGGGATCGCCTGGGATGGCGTGGAAGCCCAACGCCAGGACTTAGCGGTGTTAATCTACACATCCGGCACCACAGGTCGCCCCAAGGGAGCGATGCTCACACACGACAACTTGCTCTCCAATGTGGAAAGTTGCCGCATTATGTTACAGGCCGTCAGTTTCGATCGGATTGCTGTCCTCCTTCCAATGTTCCACAGCTTCATGTTGACCGTGGGCATACTCCTCCCGCTGTTGATCGGTGGCTCGGTGCTTTTGATCAAATCCGTACACCCACCCAAAGCGATCTTCGGTGAAATATTCGACCGTCAAGCCACGCTCCTACCTGCAATCCCGCCTCTATTCCGCGCACTCGCTGGGGCCGCCGTGCCTGAAAATTGTCCTCTCCGCCTCTGCGTTAGCGGAGCCGCCCCCTTGCCCCTCGAAATTCTTAAGGAATTCAACGCCAAGTTTTCCTTTCCGCTCTTGGAAGGATACGGGTTGAGCGAGGCGAGTCCGGTCGTCTCCATCAACCCAATCCCGGGCCCTTGGAAGGCAGGCTCCATCGGAACACCGATTCCTGGTGTAGAAATGTCAGTGCAAGATGACGCTGGCACGTTTCTTCCCCACGGAGTGGTCGGAGAAATTTGCGTTCGAGGAACCAATGTCATGACCGGATACTGGAACCAAGCCGAAGAATCCGCCAAGGTGCTTAAGAACGGGTGGTTGCTCACCGGTGATATCGGGTATGGCGATTCCGAAGGTTACTACTTCATCACAGATCGTAAAAAAGACATGTTGCTTGTCAACGGCATCAACGTCTACCCCCGCGAAATTGAGGAAATACTTTACCAATTCCCCGGCATCAAAGAAGCCTCGGTTGTCGGCCAGCCCGACTCTCGTAAAGGCGAGCAGCCTATTGCCTTTGTTTCTGCCATCGAAGGTACGACTCTCAACGAAAAAACCATCACCGATTTCTTGCGGGAGCGACTAGCCAACTACAAAATTCCCCGCCACATCCACGTTCTCACCGTGCTACCTCGGAACGCGACCGGCAAAATCCTCAAGACGCAACTTCGGGAGATGCTGAAAAACACAGCGAAAGAAACCAATCAGGGATGATCAACCGTGGGAAGATTTGGTGCGCTTGACAGGACTTGAACCTGCACGGCGTTAGCCACTACCACCTCAAAGTAGCGTGTCTGCCAATTCCACCACAAGCGCGCACTGAAGGGTTACAATGCCTGCCCCATACCCGTGCTGCAAGCCATTTTTGAGATCCAATTCCATTCGCATCGAATCTAGCAATTTAAATTGTCATTCCGCGCAAAAGACGTGAGTTTGTTAAGATGTCGAAGTCAGTATTAGGGAAGGGCCTGGGGAGTTTGATGGAGGGTGACCGCGTGGCAGGCTCACCCACGGACTCGGTACGCCCAAAACCGTTCAGCCCTCAGCTCCAAAATCTCATTCAGTCAGCGAGCACCGAACCCCGACAAACCAGGAGCCAACCAAGGATTCCTGTTTGGTATTATTTCGGCCTAGACCTCGTGCTTTGCATCGGTGCTTTTGGTGTTGTCTTTAAACATCCAACGCCCGTGGGCCTTGCTCTGGCAGCATTGGCGGTCACCATCGGTTTAGGTTGTGCGTTGTTTGGGATGTTAACCTCGCCAGAGGATGTGCGTGGATGAAGCCGATCGACGTAATCCAAATGGCACTCTTTCAGTGCAGCGATCGTTCATGAAAAACTCATATCCCTCCCATGCCAAGGCGATCAATATGCTGGCCTTGGCAACGATCTTCTGGGGATTGAGTTTTCCGGTCATGAAAGCCCTTGGACAACTGCAGCACCAGCTCTTGCCCGAAAGCAGTTCATGGTTCGGCACCGCGTTCGTTAACACCTTGCGCTTCGGTGCAGCGTCTGTCCTGATGGCACTTTTTACCCTACGAAGCCTGAAGCACATGACCCGCTCTGAGGTATGGCAAGGGTTTGGGCTCGGCTTTTTTGGAGGTGTAGGCTGCATCTTCCAGATGGACGGTCTCAATTATACGTCTGCCTCGACCTCGGCGTTTCTCACTCAGGCCTATTGCATCGTGCTCCCAGTGATTCTAGCCATTCGCACTCGAAGATGGCCTCCCGCAAAACTCATCGTTGCCTCTTTATTAGTCATCATAGGCATCACAATTCTGAGCGATGTGAGTTGGGGCGATTTTAAACTAGGCCGCGGCGAAACTGAGACCTTGATTGGTTCGATGATTTTTGCTGGCCAGATACTTTGGCTCGAACGTCCCGCGTTTCGAGACAACAACGTGAACCATTTTTCCCTCGTCATGTTCACCACCATCGCGGTGATTGGAGGGATATTCCTCCTCCTGACAATGCGGAACCTATCAGAACCATTGACCATGCTGCGCTCGGGATCGGTGCATCTTTTAGTGGGTCAACTGGTCATCTTTTGCACTCTGATCGCTTACGTCATGATGAACCATTGGCAACCGAAAATTTCCTCCACCGAAGCCGGGCTGATCTATTGTGTCGAACCCGTCTTCGCTAGCCTCTTTGCGTTGTTTTTGCCAGCATACTATTCGGGATGGTTCAGCGTGAAGTATCCCAATGAACTCGTGACACAAAGCTTACTTTGGGGCGGCAGCCTCATTCTAGCGGCCAATATTCTGCTGCAATTTAATTTCAAAAAATCGAAGAATCCACCTACTGAACCACACACCTAAAGCGTGCAAACGTCTTCTAAAATTGGGGATCCACTGGTGGTTTTACTGAAGCAACCGAGATGATTTCGCGAAAGATTGTCGTGGTAGGTGGGGGTGCCGCAGGTTTTTTTGGTGCGATCACCAGTGCTAGCACCTCTCCAAATTTCCGAGCCCTTATCTTGGAGCGTGGATCGCAATTCCTTCAAAAAGTGCGTATCTCAGGGGGCGGACGTTGCAACGTCACCCATGCCTGTTTTAACCCCCGTGAACTCTCTAGAAGTTATCCACGCGGGGAAAATGAATTGATCGGGCTCCTGCGACGATTTCAAGTCCAAGATACTGTCCAATGGTTTGCAGATCACGGCGTGGTGCTGAAAATTGAAAAGGATGGGCGAATGTTTCCCACTACCGATAGTTCACAGACAATCATCGACTGCTTGATGGTCGCCGCAAAAACTGCAGGGGTCGAAATGCGCGTCAATTGCGGAGTGGAACACATCGAACGACATGAGGATCGGTTCCTAGTCCATACCACCAGCCATGAAGTCATCGAGGCGGATCGCCTACTCTTGGCGACAGGAGGATGTCGCACTCCCGCGCTAGGCTCGCTCGCCACACAACTCGGTCACACCCTCTCCAAACCCGTCCCTTCACTTTTTACTCTTCACGTCGAAACTCCATGGGTGCGTGCACTCGCCGGTGTGACTGTCGAGAAAGTAGAAGTCTCGTTACACGGAACGGATTTGAAGGAAACAGGTCCAATTTTACTGACTCATTGGGGTCTCAGCGGCCCCGTCATCCTACGCATCTCCGCTTGGGGTGCACGTCTGCTGCACGATTTAAATTACAAAGGTTCACTCCGCATCAACTGGCTCCCCGATACCAGCGAAGACAGTTTGCGATCGCTTCTACAAGAGCGCATAAAACTCCAATCTGCCAAGCGCGTCGTGAATTCACCTCTCGCACCGATATCCGCACGGCTCTGGGAGGCACTTGTTACCGCTGCTGGAATCCCTTCTGACCGGCGTTGGTCTGAGTTAGGCCGCAACGGATTACATACTCTCGTGGAGACACTGTTTCACACCGTCCTACCCGTCACGGGTAAAAGTTTAAACAAAGATGAATTTGTGACCTGCGGCGGTGTCAAGTTGACCGAAGTCGATTTGAAAACTATGGAAAGCAAAGTTTGCCCGGGCCTCTTTTTCGCTGGTGAATTGCTCGACATCGACGGCATCACAGGAGGCTTCAACTTTCAAGCAGCGTGGACTAGCGGATGGGTGGCTGGACAGTCGATGGCCCACCCATAAACCAGAGATACTCTCGTTGCATTCCACATTTTTCTTCACGCAAACGTGCCGATTCTGCTGTTGCAGTACGGTGCGTAATGTTTAATTGAACTATGTTTCGTCCCTGCATCGATTTGCATCAGGGCCGTGTCAAACAAATCGTTGGCGGAACGCTGACGGATGATTTGGCTGGCCCGACGACTAATTTTATCTCCGAAAAACCAGGGTCTTGGTTCGCAGATTTATACCGGAATGATGACCTTCGAGGTGGACATGTCATCATGCTCGGGCCAAATAACGAGGCTGCAGCTCACGCCACTCTGGGTGCATGGCCCGGAGGGTTGCAGATCGGTGGTAACATCAACGCCAGCAATGCCAAAAACTGGATCGAAGCTGGTGCCTCTCATGTTATCGTCACCTCTTGGATCTTTCGAGATGGACAACTTGATTGGGATCGCCTTGATCAGTTAGTCAATGTGCTCGGAACCCGACGCCAGTTAGTGTTGGATCTGAGTTGTCGCAAACGAGAGGGACAATATTTTGTAGTAACGGATCGTTGGCAAAAATTTACTGACCTTGCACTTTCTCAGGAAACATTGATCAAACTCAGTCCTTACTGCGACCAGTTCCTCATTCACGCCGTCGATGTCGAAGGTCTCTGCCAAGGCATCGATCT
>WBXJ01000005.1 GCA_008933045.1 Verrucomicrobiota bacterium | reverse complement strand
CTTCGTCTTGATTCATGTGGCTCATGGGTTCCACACCCTCAAACCCCACTTCCTTGAGAATCTTAAACTTCTCCAGAGTGGTGCCCGGCACTCCCACCGTGGCGAACATAATCGCTTTGCGAATGCGCTTTGGAGCAGCCTCCGCCGCCACCGTTGACCGCCCCACCAGTGCGACCGAGGAGGCGACCACAGCTGCAGTTTTTAGAAAATCTCGACGCGACGGATTGTTCATGGTGAGTTCGTTGATTTCAAAAATGGATCGAGGCGTTTTACACGAACTTTGTCACACCCGGGATGGCCACTTTGGGGGTGCTCAGGGGCGTATTCCAATCCAAATTTGTCGGCCCGAGAACTTCCTGAGAGTTCATCGCCTGATCCCAAGTAATGATTTGTCCCGTATAGGCCGCCATACGACCCATGATCGCGAGCATCGTGCTGGACGCCATCCAAGTGCCATGGTTGATCGGTTTGCCGCTACGAATGGAGGCGAATAGTTCGTTATGCTCAACCTGGTACATATCAGGGCGATCCCCTTTGAATTTCCAAGGATTCTCGCCCTCGAGTTCTAAGGCGCCAAAAGCTTTAATTTTCCCGTAACCTTTCGTGCCTACATAATAGTCTGCGTTTTCCGAGGCGGTATTGGCCTGCTGCCTCGAGAAATGGAACCCGCGTTCACCCGTTGCATAATCGTAGACCACTTCAAAGTGATCAAAAATATGGCCGTCACCGGTGCGAGCCTGACGCCCACCGTGAGCCATACAACGGACAGGAGGCACGTCCTTCATCACCCAAGCCATCTTGTCGAGACTGTGCACCGCTTGTTCCACAATATGATCTCCCGAAAGCCAAGCGAAGTGGTACCAGTTTCTCAACTGATATTGCATGTCCGTCATTTCTGGTTTGCGCACCGGCACCCCTCCGACGGGACCCGTGTTATAGGTATTGTAAAGTGCCCGCACCTCACCAATCTGACCGTCGTGAATGCGCTGCATGATGGCTCGCTCGCCAAGATTGGACCGCCAACAAAAACCGGACCCAAGGGCAAGTCCCTTCCTTTTGGCTTCGGCCGCAGACTCCAACACAGAACGCAGACCGGGCGCATCAACCGCCATCGGCTTTTCGCAGAAGACATGTTTACCCGCTGCGATCGCTGCCTTGAGATGCGCAGGCCGAAAACCCGGAGGAGTCGTCAGAATCACGACATCCACTTCTTTGATCACCTTATGGAATGCGTCGAGACCCAAAAAACAATGATCAGGAGTCACCTGAACTTGCTTCCCAACCGATTCTTGTAAGTTCTTAAGACTGCTCTGCAAACGATCCTCAAACGCGTCGCCCATTGCAGTAAGGATGACGTTCTTATCCGCAGCGAGTGCCTGACTGGCCGCACCACTGCCACGCCCGCCACAACCAATCAATCCGACTTTCAAAGTGTCACTGTTAACCGCAAATGCCTCTCGTTGAGAGAGCAGGTAGGGAGCTGCCACAGCCCCCATCACGACGGCAGAGGATTTGAGAAACTGTCGGCGCGAAGCGGAGTCGTTATCGTTCAAAGGTTTATTCATAAGTGATGTGCTGAGCGGTATTTCTCACATACTTAGTTTTCCGAGTGAATGACGTCAAGAATATAGGACGCAACTAATCGAACATTTCCATCCTCACATGAGGAGACGCGATTTTCACCTTTCGCATTTTCTAAGATCACGTTTACTTCAGGCATCCATGAAGCATTTTGCTACGATTACGGTAATCGGTCGGGACAAAACGGGCGTGATCGCTCGGGTGACGGGGTTTCTTTTCGCGCAAAGGGCGAACATTGAGGCGATGGAGGAGCAGGTCACACGCGGGCATTTCAGCATGACGATTCAGGCGTCCTGGAGTCATCGAGAGATGGATTCTGCCGCAGTAGAAACTGGGTTGGAGGAGTTAGGAAAGGCACTCAGGATGCAGATCAAGGCTCGTTTTACGGAGCCTCGAAAACGTCAACGAACCGCAATTTTCGTGACGCGGGAATCCCACTGTTTTGAAGGTCTGATTAAGGCGTTCAAGAGTCGCCAAATCAAAGCAGATGTCGCGGCTGTGATCTCAAATCACCGAGATTTGGAATCCTTGGCAACCAAGGCTGGTCTGAAATTTTTTTACGTCCCATGGGATGACCGCACCAAAGCTGAAGAATTGGTTCTGCAATTACTGGATGATCATGAGGTAGATTTTGTTATTCTTGCCCGATTCATGAAGATCCTTTCGGCCCATTTTGTTTGGCATTACAAAAACAAGATGATCAACATTCATCCCTCAATGCTACCTAGTTTTCCTGGAGCGCAAGCTTACCGCCAAGCTTATGAGCACGGCGTAAAGATCGCCGGTGTCACCGCGCATTTTGTGAGTATGCATCTCGATGAAGGTCCGATTATCGCGCAATCCAGTTTTGCGATCCGCCCGGGGATGGATCTCAAGCAAATCCTAGCTGCCGGTCAAAAGCTCGAAACACCCACGTTAATTCGAGCTATTCGATTGTATCTCAGCCAACGACTCGATGTCTATTGGGGTGTGGTGAAGGAGATCTAACTCCCGACGGCACTCAATGCGACATCCGAACCTGCCACACCTTCACCAGTTCTGGAAAGTGACAGTTCTGACAAAGGGCATTCGAATGATCACAGAAATCTCGGGTGATCTGGAGCAGACCTTGTTGCGCAGCGGCAGTGTGGAAAATTTTACTACTGGTGTGACCCATTAACCGTTGGCGGCCAAGTTTGAGGGTTGAATTGTCTTGGCCTGAAGGCCATGCGAAATAACGTTCTTCCGCCACGCGGCGCATCGAGGCGTTTTGGCCAGTAACCGCACGCATCCAAAGCCAAGGCAAAAAAACGTTCACAGCAAGATCCGTTGCACGCGCGGAGCCTAGCAACGGCTGAGGTGTGGCGAAACGCGGGGATCGCAACGTCCAGTGGAATTCCCAAAATTCATGCGCAGAAATCGCAAGCACTTCCTCCAGACTCTCAGCCAATGCCGAGACCGGAACTGAGCGGAGTAACCAATCCTCCAAACGTGCCATGAGCTGTCCATCCGCCAACCAACCGGCCCCGAGCGCAAGACGTCGAGCAGGCTGATTGGCGGGACGTATCCCAGCCATGCACCAACTCGCTCGAGGCAGCACCAACGGGCTCGCCGCATCGGCCTCACGCCACCACGCATCCCACAGCCGGCGCAAATGGAGGGAATCCGACCCAGCCTTAGTTTCGCGAGGCAGCAAATTCCCGAGGCCCAGCAGACGTGCCTCAAGAATCACGGAATCCGCAGATCCAGCCAACGCCCACGGGGTCAACTCGCCTAAACGGCGCATCGGCCAATGGTTATGCTTATAACCGAGAGCCGCGAGGGTGAACTCCCAAAGCGTCTGCTCCCAACCCGCATCCCGAGCACGGGCTTGGAGTTGAGTTGCTTTACGATGCAACCGGACTTGTGCGGCTTGCCGCAGGAGTTCGTTTAACGCCGCAACACCGAGATTCTGCAAGGGAGCGGAACATTGACCGATGATCGCGTGCGGTTTCGGTAACCCTTCAGCGGCGAACCACAACGCCAGTTCCCCCAGAGGTGCGTCGAGGGCAGGCTTCATGATCAAAGTCGGTCGCCCGGTTGGCTTGGAGGCACCCTCCCAGATCACATGGAGCACAACCTCGCCATAACGTGGATTTCCCTCGTGACCATGCCCCTTCCACAACGACGACGAGAGATCGATCTCAACCGCACCGACTTGAGGGGTATCCGTTCCGAATTGAATGATCGCTTTTTGAAAATCCGGACCTGATTCGTGATTCCAGAAACCCGGATGCAAAATTCGAACCGGTCGGCCGTCGGTCGTTACTAACCCCTCACGCCGTAACCGTTGGTGGAGCCAAATTTGTTGTAGTAACCGTTCGGGAGGGATCGGCTCCACATCGTGGAGCAACTCCGTCGCGACCCCTCGTTCACGCCATTCCTCGTAAAAATTATCTGGCCAAAAACGCACGATCCATTGCTTTTCTATCGAGCGTCTTGCAAAGTCAAGCTTTGGGAGCAAATTGGTATTCAGGAGAGCCTACAAAAAACAGCAACTCTTTGCGAAATTAGATCACGAACATGAGTTCAGATTTATGAACGGATGAACAAAACATTGCTAAATATCTGGGGCGCAGGTTTAAGCGTGATGCTGACCCAAGGAACCTTTGTGGCGCAAGGCGAGCCGACACGGACTGTCGTGGCATCGCCCGATATCCGCCGCGATGCAACCGTTGTCGCGATCGAATCGGCACTGCCCGGCGTGGTGAATATCAACGCGAAATCCACAACGAAACGACAAGGTTATTTTTATGACTGGTGGCGCGATGCCTGGGCACCGTTCACCCAGGAGATGCCTCCAGAAACAAGCGCAGGTTCGGGGGTCATCATCGACGAAGAAGGTTACGTGCTCACCAATATTCATGTCATCGAAGATGCGACAGAAATCAGCATCAAACTGAATGACGGTCGAGTGCTACCAGCCCAAGTCGTCAGCGGCACTCGACGGAGCGATGTCGCGTTACTGAAAATTATCGGACAGAAGAACGACAGGTTCAACACAGTGCGCTTCGCAACCGATGACGATCTGCTCTTGGGAGAAACAGTCATTGCTTTGGGTAACCCTTTTGGTCTCGGAGGTTCGGTGAGTCGAGGGATTTTGAGTGCAAAAACAAGGCGCGCTCAGGCCGAGGATGGTTTACTCGATCGGGAGGATTGGCTCCAGACTGATGCGGCAATCAATCCGGGGAACAGTGGAGGCGCGTTGATCAATTTACGCGGGGAATTAATCGGGTTGAATGTCGCGATTTATAAAGAGGGAAACGGCATCGGGTTTGCGATCCCCATCAAACGCGTCAACGAAGCGATCAGCGAAATCTTTACGCCCGAAGGCGCGGCCGCACTTTGGTTTGGGGCACGCGTTCAGGCGGGAGCTACTGGGCTTATTGTTGCACGAGTAGAACCTCAGAGTCCGGCTGGAAAAAGCGGTTTGAACAAAGGGGATATTATCCTGCGCGTCAACGGCCAAATACCGCGCACCGTCTTTGCCTTCAACCGAGAGTTGCTCAAGTCGGGAGACAAGGAGGAAGTGAACCTCTCAATTCAGCGCGGCGATGCACGCCAATCGATTTCGCTTCAACTGGTGGCCGAAACAACCTTTTTCAATGCTGATCTGATCCGGCGTAAACTCGGATGCACCGTGCAAGAACTCACGCCAGCAATCGCCCTGAGAGCCGGGCTCGACTCGATTGCTGGAGTCATCATCACTGCCGTAGATAAGGAAAGTCCGGCGGGCGCAGCCAATCTAGGCCGAGGCATGATCATCCTCGGGTTGAATAACCAAGGCATAAACGGGATTACCAGCACGGCCCGTTTTTTGAACAATTTGAGCCGAGGCACCGCAGTCAAAGCCTCCGTGCTGGCAGGTCGTCCGTTACGACGTGTGGTTGTAGAGTTGCGCGTCCGATGATTTCGGGACAAAGTCCGTTGCTATTCCGACGCGCGGCGTCTGATCTATGTCTGAACCGATGATTGAAGTGGTTAACCTAACCAAGCGCTACGCCGGTCACCTCGCGGTGGCCAACGTATCGTTTACCGTTGGGCGTGGCCAAATTGTCGGACTTCTGGGACCCAATGGCGCAGGTAAAAGTACGATTTTGCGGATTCTTTCCTGTTTCCTTCCCGCTACTTCCGGAACCGTGCGGGTGGGGGGATTTGATGTTTTTGAGCAAACCGATGAGGTGCGACGGCGCATCGGTTACATGCCCGAGAATAACCCGCTCCACGTTGATATGCGCGTGCGCGAGTATCTGAAGTTTCGAGCCCGCCTGAAAGGTTTGAGCCTCGCTGCATCACGCGATCGCGTTTCGACGGTGTTAGAAATGTGCAGCCTGACCGAAGTAGATCGACGAATTATCGGCCAGCTTTCCAAAGGATTCCGCCAACGAGTTGGGCTGGCGGATGCCTTGGTTCACGAACCTGAGCTCATCATTCTGGATGAACCCACCATCGGCCTCGATCCCAATCAATTACGAAGCGTCCGCCAATTGATCAAAGATCTCGGCCGGAAGCATACAATCCTGCTCTCGACGCATATCCTGCCAGAGGTTGAGGCGACCTGTAGTCACGTGCTGATTCTTCATCAGGGCCGAATTCTGGCTTCAGATGCGACCGAGAATTTACAACGCAATATTTTCCAAAGTGGCCCCGCCATCGCCGAGTTGACAGCGAGCACCAGCACGTTACAGGAATTTTTCGCCGCCCAATCGGAAGTTGAAACAGTGGATATCGTGGCCACAGACGGCGATTGGAAGCGGGTTACACTGACCGGACGTGACGGACACGATCTACGACCACTGATTCATCAATGGGCCTGTACACAACGATGGCCGCTGCGGGAACTGACCCACGGACGGCATACTTTGGAGGACGTGTTCGTCAAAATCACCCGCACCGAAAAGGAGGAATAGCGATGCGAGTTTATCTGACCCTGCTGCGCCGGGAGTTGGCCAGCCATTTTGTCTCGCTCACGGGCTACGTCATCATCTCCGTCGTGTTGCTCCTGCTCGGCTTCAGCATCTTGGACATGTTGCCCAAATTAAATGGCGATCCGACCGATACACCCATCACCCGCATTTTTTATGCGACCGTCTACTTCTGGATGCTGATGCTCCTCACCACCCCCATCATGACCATGCGAACGTTCGCCCAAGAAAAATTTACCGGCACATTCGAAACCCTCATGACCACCCCTGTGAGTGATCTCGAGGTTGTGTTGGCAAAATTTACCGGTGCTCTAATTTTCTTCATGGTGACCTGGTTGCCATTAGGAGGCTACATGATGTTGCTTCACCAATATACCAACCAAGCCGCCACGGCCTTTGATTATCGCACTTTGCTTTGCACCTATTTGGGGATCGGACTTTTGGGCTCTGTCTACGTGGCACTCGGCTGTTTTGCTTCAGCCCTGACTCGCAGCCAGTTAATCGCGGCCGCCGTGAGCTACGGGATGGGGATCACTATTTTTTTATTAAGCCTTCGATCGCTCGTCCCCATTCCGATGGCAGGTTGGCAGGCCAAAGTTTTTACCTACATCTCGCTGACGGAACATCTGGAAGATTTTTCACGTGGCATTATTGATACCAGTAACTTGGTTTTTTACCTGAGCCTAACGGGCATGTTTCTGTTCCTGACCCTCAAGGTCGTGGAGAGTCGGAGGTGGAAATAATCCTATGGCCGACGAATCTCCAGTCAGTTTTTCCGGTTGGCGTCGCTGGTCCATCGGTTTCAACGTGGTCCTCTCCACCCTTGCGTTGTTAGCGATACTAGTCATGGTCAACTATCTCGCCTTACAATTTTCGTGGCGATTTTCCTTAGGCGAATCTGCAAACCCACGCCTCACGCCTCTCACCCAACGGGTCATCACCTCCTTAACCAATACGGTGAGCCTCATCGTTTTTTTTGACCGCAGCGAAGGGCTGTTCGGACCCGTGCGCGAGCTCGCGAAGGAGTACGAAGCCCGATCGCCTCGGATCAAAGTCGAATTTATTGATTACCGTATGCCGGGTCGGGCCGAGATGATCCGCGAGAAATACAAGCTCGTGTCGGGGCTCGACAGCAGCCGCGTCATCTTCGACTGCAACGGACGCTATAAAACCATTTTAGCCAGCGAACTTTCTGAGTTCGACATCTCCGACCCGCGCGAAATCAAACGCACGGCGTTTAAAGGCGAGCAACTGTTCACTTCCGCTTTGGTCAGCGTCGCCGACCCCAAACAGTTGAAAGCGTATTTTACCCAAGGCCACGGCGAACACGATCCAGCGAGCACCGGGGATCGAGCCATGAGCAAATTCGCCCAACTGTTGACCGAGAACAATATCGAGGTCCAGTCCCTCGCTCCATTCAACGGAATTGAGATCCCTAGCGACTGTCAGTTGCTGATTATCGCGGGTGCTGAGAAAACATTTACCTCGGTCGAATTGGATAAAATCCAACAATACCTCACACGCGGGGGACGCCTGTTGGTTCTATTTCCTTGGGATTTGCGACGCACTGGATTGGAACGACTCTTAGGCGACTGGAATGTCGAGGTCGGTCTCAATCAAGTGCGAGACTCGGTTCAAGCGCAGGCAGGAGACTCTCAGACCTTGGTCGCCAGTCAATTTGCAAATCATCCCGTGACTCGTCCACTCCAGCGTTCGAGCCTCAACATGGTAATTCCTCGCAGCATTGGTCAACGGTTACAGGGAAAATTGGCAGCCGATGCGCCCAAGGTGACTGAGCTTGTCTTCACGGGTTTGGGTGGTGAAGTGGTGGGTCGCATCGAAAATGGCCGAGGCGAGATTGAACGGAAGGGAGCCATTTCCCTCGCGGTCGCCGTCGAAAGAGGCGGCATTCAAGGAGTCAATGCAAACCTAGGATCGAGCCGACTTGTGGTCGTCGGGAATAGTCTTTTTCTCAGTAATGTTTTATTTGACGGTGGTGCAAATCGGGATTTTGCACATCTCGCGGTGAACTGGTTGCTCAGCCGTGATTTGTTGCTTGGCGATGTCCCTCCCCGAGCCATCCCTCGCTACCGAGTCAATGTCACGGAACACCAACTCCAACGCTTACGCCTCATTTTTTTAGTAATCGTCCCTGGTGCTGTTTTGCTACTGGGACTTCTGGTCTGGATTCGTCGTCGTAGCTAAATCCGGCATGAATACAAAGACCACAATACGGTTGATGATGTTGGCGATCACTCTTTTTGCTGTCATCTGGCTTCTCGATCGCCGCCGCCAGAATTCGGGTGAAGTCAAAACGGGGCCGCCTCAACTCCTCCCAGATTTCCGCAGACAACAGATCGTAGCTCTCGAGTACTCCGGGACGAATGATACCTTGCGTGCCGAACGGGCCGGTGACGGTTGGCGACTGACCGTGCCAGTTTATCCCGCGCAAAACACCCCGATCGAGGCCCTGCTCGATACTCTTGCCAAAGCGAAAATCTTGGGACGAATCACCGCGCGGGAGGTCATCGCCGAAGCCGCCGGCTTGAAAGCATTCGGTCTCGAGCCGCCGGCAGCAACCATCACCCTCCATTATCCACAAGGTCGGGCCAATTTAAAGATCGGTTCAAAAACTCCGTTGGTGGATCAGTTTTACGTACAAAAACTTGGTGAACCCGATCTGTTTGTGATCGATGCCGCCCTCTGGCGTGCGTTGCCGAAGTCCGCTCAAGAATGGCGATCTCCACAACTTGTTCAACTCACCGGAGTTCCTTACGACCGCATACTCATCCGCTCAGGATCGCGGTTGGTCGAAGTCGAGCGAACGAACCGCGTGTGGCGACTCACAAAGCCCTTACCCGCTCGTGCCGACTCGTCGCGGATCGAACAATTGGTCCAGCAAATTAACCTCGCCCGTGTCAACAAGTTCGTCTCAGATCTCCCCACGGCGGATCTCGAACGTTATGGCCTTCAAACGCCCGAATTGGAACTGCATTTTCTGCAAGGGACGAATCGATTGATCGAGCTCGAATTTGGCAGTAGCCCCACCAACGATCCCACTCAGGTGTACGCACGACGTTTGACCCAAACTAATATTGTCACCGTTGACCGCATTCTGCTCGAAGCACTAAACCTTCCTTACAAAGCGTTTCATGATTCTCACCTCGCTAATGTGGAAATTAGCCGCGTCGATAGTATCGAAGTTCACGGACTAGAGAATTTTACGCTTCAAAAAGGAACCAATGGCGTTTGGCAAATTTCCCAACCCGTCGCGATGCCTGCCGACGCTCGATTGGTCAGGCAATTCCTCACCAATTTGGCTTCACTGGAGATTGTCGATTTTGCGAAAGACGTCCCGACCGACACCGAGTTGCGGGAGTTCGGACTCATGCCACCCTCTCGAACCTATGTGCTTCGGACAACCGCGACGAACGCAGCCGGAACCTTAACCAACATGACGATTGCTCAGATGGATTTCGGCACAAACCGAATCGATACTTCCTTTGCTCGTCGCCCCGACGAAACGCCCGCATATCTGGTTCGGTATGGTGACCTACTGGAACTACCGAAACATTCTTACGAAGTGCGCGACCGTAAATTCTGGAATTTTCCCAGCTCCAACATTGTCGCCATCACCTCTACTTTTAACGGGATCAGCCCTCGACTCGTACGCAACCCTTCGTTCGGGTGGGCTCAGGACCCCATCATCAACGCTGCTGTGGAGGAGTCGCTTTATCGGACGAGTCAACTCGAGGTCGCCGCGTGGACGGCTCGAGGCGATGCCAAACTTCGCGCTCTCGGATTCAATAATGCTTCGTTCAACCTAAAGTTTGAGGTCGTAACGAATAGCACCATACAGACCTACCAAATCACTTTTGGATCCAGGTCTCCGCGCCAAAATATTTATGCAACCATCGTGCCCACCAATGAAACTGAACGCCTGATTTTTGAATTCCCAGGCAGCCTCTATGCCGATTTGGTTGCACACTTGGGCCAAGTCTTTCCCACGCCGTAAATTCCCAAGACTAGACGCCACTTAACCCATGCTTCGCCGCGCTCTCTCCAGCAAGGTTGTTAAAAAAATCCGGCGAGCGATTCGTGTCTGTCGGATAGCCTTGTTGACCTTGGTAATTCTGCTAGCGGGTGTGTTGCTCTGGCTGAATTGGGTTGGGTTGCCGAAATATTTTCAACGTTTCCTCCTCGTTCCGCTCGAACAGCAGCAGGTGTTTCTTCAAGTCGGTCGCATCCGGTTGCAAGGATTCCACCAGTTATTGCTCGAGCAAGTCGAACTGCGGAATTCAAAAACACACCCCGCCATTGAATTAGCCATACCTCAAGCGGAGCTCACGCTCAGTATTACGCGACTTCGTCGGGCGCGGATTGAGGTCGAGAGTCTTCGAATTCGTCACTCAACTCTTCGTTTTCAGCTATCCGAAACCAACTCAACTCTCGATCCGCTAACCGTCACAAACATCGGTGTCGACCTGAACTTTCACCCCGATGATCGTTGGGAATTAGCCCGTCTAAGTGGAGAGGTTTTAGGCACCCATCTAGAAATCGAAGCCACCCTCACCAACGCGTCGGCGTTGGCTTCAAGCCATTGGACAACACAGCCACAGACCACGAACACCAGCGGGCCTACTTGGCAACAGCAAGCTCAGGAGCTGATCCAACATTGGAGCCAAATCCAACTGAGCGAGAGACCTCACATCCACTTGAAGGCCTCCCTCAATGCCCTCGATTGGAGTTCCTCACAGCTCGACTTCAAGGTTCGTGTGCCACAGGCCAATAGCCCGTGGGGCAAATCCGATGCGCTTTACATCGAGTCGGTTCTAAAGCCAACCCAAGCGAAGGGCGGAAGCGAACTGAGCCTTATTTTGCAGCTCGATTCGTTACACAGCACTTGGGGGGAGATCAAACATCTGGAGATCAAATCCGAAACGACTTACCCAGGTCCGACCAATGCGATCGCATTCCGCTCCGGCTGGAATCTGCGGGCGCAAGAGATTCGCACTCCTTGGACCGACCTGAAGAACCCCCATCTCACCGCAACCACTCTCCAAAAAGGGCCTAATCTCGATGAGTTTAAAACAGATGTTCTCCTTCAAGGAGATTCACTCACCTCCCTCGGGTTCAATACCCAGAAGCCACACGTCAAAGCGTCCCTTTCCCATCATCACCCCTGGGCACTCCTGCAACACGCTCTCTCCACGAGCCTTCCCTCCACCAACATTCTTACCTTTTGGAATCACTCCCTCCCTTGGCGCGGAGAGTGGCAGCTCGGACTTCAGAAGGCGGATGGGGAACTCGGTCATCTCCAAAGTCTCGTGTTCGAGGGAACCGTCGCCAAAGCCACGAACACCGGACCGAACAATCTCGATCAGTGGCCAGAAGCCTTTTGGTCACGACACATTCAATTGTCAGGATCAGGTCGCGTCGAGGCCGCAACCTTCGCCAATCTCGAATTTCAGGAGGTCTCCTTCGCTACAGAGTGGCACCCTCCGTTGTTCACCCTGCATTCGCTGGAAGCAAAACTCAAACAAGGTTCTATCCGCACACACGCGACAGCAGATCTGCACGAACGTCTCATCACGGTGGATGGAAATGCGGCACCCGAGGTGACTGCTTGGAAACCGTTGCTCCCAGCAGATTGGAGCTCATGGCTCTCTAAAATTCGCGCCGAGAAAGCCCCAGAACTTCTGTTCCATGCCCAAGTCAAACTCCCACCTTGGGATGCAACCGCAGACCACTGGCATCTCACCAACCTGACCCAAATCAGGGCCAATGCCACGCTGTCAGCCACCAACCTAGAGTATGGAAGCTTTTTGATTCCCAGCCTCAAGGCCGTCGCTATTTACACGAATCAAACCCTCCAATTTCCACACGTTGATTTGCTCACTACTCAAGGATCGTTGCACTCGTCAGGGGAGCTGAATCCGAAGACTCAGAATTACCAACTGAAGGTCGAGTCCCGTTTCAACCCAGAAGTGCTGATCCCACTGTTCCCTGCCGAAGCGGAGGCAGGAATTAGATTTGTGAAATTTCACAACGCACCTTGGGTAGACGCGACCCTGCTTGGTAACCTCGCCCATCCAGCCGATATCCTCGCGCAAGGTGTGATTCGTGCCACTAATTTCATCGCACGCCAAGAATCGTTTGGCGATTTTACCACAACCTTCACCTATACCAACCAAGTCATTTTATTGACGAATCTATTGTGCCATCGAGGCGAAAACGAGGTGTTATCGGCACCCAGTGTCGGCGTTGATCTGCGGATCAACACCCTGTATATCACCAACGGATTTAGCACCGCAGACCCTTACGCCATCACTCGAATCATTGGTCCGCAAACCGCTGCCGCCATCGATCGTTACCGCTTCTTAACCCCACCCACGGTGCAGATCAACGGCAAGGTTCCTTACACGGATATTCACGGTACGGATCTTTATTTCTCACTGAAAGGCGGTGACTTTAATTACTGGCGTTTCCACATGTCAAAAATTACAGGCGACATCCATTGGCAGGGTGATCGCCTGTGGATCACAAATGTGCATGGCCCCTTTTATGGAGGCCAACTCGCGTGGCAAGGGGAGTTCACATTTTTTCCTGATGATGAAGCAGATTATTCATTCCTCGCGAGCGCGGACGACCTCAACTTGTCTGCCCTGCTAAGCGATATAGCTCCGAGTGCTAGCAGCATCGAAGGCACCGCAAAAGCCACCTTACAAATTACTTCCGCCAACTCCGTTTCCATCAACACATGGAAAGGCCATGGCCAAGTAGAAATGTCCGACGGGTTTTTGTGGTCCATTCCCCTCTTCGGTTCCTTGTCAGGGATCATCGACAACCTCTCCCCCGGCTTCGGTAAATCACGACTGAAATCCGGCACCGCAACCTACACGATCGATAAGGCAACCGTGCAGACCAAGGACATGGATCTCCGAGCTCCGGCTTTCGGTCTCAAATATAGAGGCAACGTCGCATTTGATGGCGCACTGGATGCCCGCGCCGAACTTAAACTCTTCCGCGATGCGCCGTTGTTAGGTCGGACGTTTTCTTTGGCGTTTTGGCCCCTGAGCAAAGTGTTTGAAACCCATGTTTCGGGGACGATCGAAAATCCGATCATTGAGTCGGTGTATTTCCCGAGCTTCCTTTTGGCTCCACTTCGCCCGATCCAAACCTTGAAGGACCTCCTGCCAAAATCAAAGCCCCCTACGCCTCCTTAAGCCGACTGAGCCACGCTGGCCGGGTTGACTTTCCGACCAAGACGTTTCCAAGCAAAAATACCCACGATGATTGAGATCAACGAACAGACAAGGTAGGGAGTGTGCGGGTGGCGATCTAATAGCACGGTGGCAAATGGTGGTGCAATGATCCTCGCCAAGCTCCCCGCGCTCTGCGCCACACCCAGCGCCGCGCCTTGCTCAGAAGCTGGAGTTAGAATCGAAAGCAACCCAAAGGTCGGCGGACGATTGATTCCAGAGCCCACCGCAAAAACTGCCAGACCAATCAACACCATCGGAAGCGTCGTCGCATAAGGGAGGATTGCCAACCCCGCTCCAGTCACAAACAGACTCATCGAAATCAGTTTAGGTTCGCCCACTCGCTTGACGAGTTTTCCAATTGCACCCCCTTGAATCAGTGCCGCCAGAATACCGCAATAGCCCAGGAGGTAGCCGATCGCCTCCACTTTATATCCCAGTTGATGAACGATAAAAATGCCGAAAGTTATTTCGAATGCCGCAAAACAGAATGTGGCGAAAAAATAAGATACAATCAAGAAACCCACTGTCGGTTTCCGTAGAAAAAAGCTCCACTGGTCAAGCGGGGCTCGTTTCGCGGCCTGTTCGCTGCTGGGCTTAAGGCTTTCCTTCAGCACCCAATATCCGAATAAAAAATTTGCAGCGCACAACGAAGCTGCCACCCAACCCGGACCTGAGGGCCCGATGTATTTATTACTGAGCGCACCCAAGATCGGGCCCACAATAAAACCAAATCCGAAAGCCATTCCAATCAACCCCATGCTTTGCGACCGTTTTTCCGGCGGGCTGATATCGGCGATATACGCGGAGGCGACAGACAAGTTCGCGCCCGCGATGCCGGCAAAAATCCGCGAAGCCAGTAACACCCAAAGCGCGGCCGGTCCTGTCATCGTGGAAGCATAAGCAAACATCGCATAAGCCACGGTCGCACCAGCATTGCTGATCAGCAAAACCGGACGACGCCCAATCCGATCCGAAAGCCTCCCCCACGCTGGGGCGAACAAGAACTGCATCAACGAGAACGATGCAGAAATCGCCCCAATCATCCACCCTGCAGCACCAAAATCCTTGATATACAATGGCAGCAGCGGGATCACGATCCCAAAACCAATGAGATCAATAAACACACTGAGGAAAACGATCAATAACGAGGGTTTCTTCATGCAAATCTTATTCCCGATCAAAAACCAGCGCGACGCAGTTTAACAACATAACCCGCGCAGCTTAGTGAAGTGGCAAGGCGAGTCAAGGGAACGACTCCGCTGGAAAACTACAGGAGCGGAGCTCAGAACTTGAATGTCGTCAAATTATCGAGGTCAAGCGATGTGTCGGCTGCGGTTTTCCGGGTCGAAAGTGCTCCAAGTGCTCCAATCGGACAAACAGATGAGGGATCGTTTCCCCCAGCAACCGTAATGCTTCGGTCACGGCTTTATGCAGCAACTCGGGCGCGGCCTCGGCTCGGAGGTTAATAATTAACTGACCACTCTCGACGGGTTCGGAAAGTTCCAAAGCCAATTCTGGCACCGAATCATTTCGCACTGAATTAATGACCCCAATTTCGCCGAGCACAAACTCCGGCGCGAGCGTCATCTTGAGGTGTGCCAACTCGGCCCGGTTTCCTGCAAGCACGCGTTGAATTTCTATCGCCAATAATTTGAGCAATCGGTTGCCATCAAAGCCTTTGCGGGAAGAGGCTCGCACGGTTGCGTTCAACGACCCCAAAAGCGCCTCACCCTGCGCGTAGACTTGGTAATCAACCTCCATCGCACTTCCGGGGCCCTGCTCCGCACCTTCAAGCCGTTCGAACCACGCCTCCAACCCTTGACCATGCCGAGCCGAGATCTCAAAAATTTCGGCCTTAGGGAAACTCCCATGCAGAGCTTGGTGAAGGCGTGCCATTCGTTCGCTTGAAATCAGATCCGATTTATTGATCACGATCAGATCCCCCTCCTCCAATTGCTTGCGGTAAATATACGTCACCTTATCGCTGAACTTGGCACCCTCCTCCAACCCCAACACCCGCGCGGCTCGGATAGGATCGACCACCACGCTCAACGGAGCCACGCTATAGTCAGCACCATACATCCGACGCAATGGGTAGGTCACCGTCGCCACGAGATCCGTGGAACTCCCTACCGGTTCCGCGATAAATACATCCGGCTGGGTCTGTGCCGTTAGCCGCCGTGCCGCTTCAATCAACGAATCAAACCGACAAGAAAAACAGCCCCCGGGAATTTCCTCCGTCGCAAACCCCCGGGCCCGGAACGTCGTTGTGTCAACAAGCTCAGAACCTTGATCATTGGTAATCAATCCCACCCTCAACCCTTGGCCCACAAAATGTGTCGCCAACCGCGCAACGCTTGTCGTTTTCCCTGCACCCACGAATCCCCCTACCATGATATAACGCGCACGCACCGGTGCTCCCGTCGCAACTCGATGGGGGGTCAGTGTTTTCTCACTCGGCATGTTCATCCGTTTTCGGTTTCTCGAAAAACTTATCGATCGTTTTGACCACTAGTGAACGAGATGCATCCACCTCCAAAAATCACGGGTCAAGCCTATCCTTTACCATAGAAAGACATCCCGCGCCATAGCAGTCTTTGGTGATCACTGGAATCACCCCACCTATTCCCCTGCTATTTCAACACGCTCTGTAAAAACTGCTCGATGCGCTGCCGACAAAACGCGTTCATCGGTCGGGTGGCATCCATCGTGTGCGGCCATCCTTCAAGCCGCTCATAATCATAACGAACCCCAGTGGCCTTCAATTTGTCTGCGAGAACATCGCTCTGCTTCGCCAACACAATTCGATCAATCGAACCCTGAAAGATCAACGTCGGTGGAGTATTCGAACCCACCAAAAACAACGGTGACGCCCTCCGCCAACGTTCAGGTGCGGAAGCCAGCGTCCCGCCCATAAGATCCTTCACCACAGAAACATCGTTCGCCTCAGGTGCCGTCAAATCGGTCGGGCCATACAAATCCACCACAGCCGCCACTCGATGCGGATCCCTCCATCCCGAGGCAGCCTTGGCCTCCGCTTGCGCAGCCGTATACCCCACAAGCAAGCTCAGATGTCCACCAGCGGACCCACCCACCACCACGATGCGCTCGGGATCCACCCCCAACGTCTCCGCATTTGCGCGCACCCAACCGACAGCCGCTTGGCAATCCGACAACTGTTCATCCACCTTCCCCTCAGGAAACAACCGATAATCAATCGTCGCCGCCACATATCCACGCGTGGCAAAATAAGTCGTGTAAACTCGGTAATCCTGACGACGCCCCGTCCTCCACGCTCCCCCATGAATAAAAATCAACGCAGGAACTTTTCCTACTGAATTGGAGGGCGAGTGGATATCCAACAACAACCGACGCTCACCGACGCGCTTAAACTCCACCCCCAACCGTTCGACAACCCCAGCAGGCACAGGCGGATTCATATCCACCAACCTCATCGCCCTTAAAATAAGAGATGCATAAATTTGCCGTTCGCTCCCGAACCCTCGTGGGGCAGAACTTGTCGCGTCAGCTCGATACAAAAAAATCCAAAGCCCCACAAACCCCACCAACAACACTCCAATAAAAATACCCGCGACTCGACCAAGACGACGTAATGACATCCCCAACCATTCACCTCCCACCCAAACAATGCCAAGCCAATAACGCAGCCTACCGGACCATCATTTCGCGTTTGTAGTTCCGAGTCTTCGAGGCGTAGCATCACTATCCATGGCATTGCTCGGTCAACGAAATTTATTAGCGGTCGTGCGTGAGGCACCACCGGGGTTATATTTGGACGGAGAAAATCTTGGCGAAATCTTGCTCCCGGGAAAATACAAAAAACCGGCCATGAAGCCGGGTGTCCTCGTCGATGTGTTCCTTTATCTCGATTCTGAAGATCGCCTCGTCGCCACCACCGAAACCCCGCTCGCCATGGTCGGAGAGTTCGCCCCATTGATCGTCGTGGCCGTGCATCCTCAAACCGGAGCCTTCCTGAACTGGGGATTGGGCAAAGATTTATTCCTCCCCTTTCGCGAACAAGCCGGCATCGTCCGCGTCGGCGATCAAGTCGTGGTCTTTGTGCTGCTCGATGAAAAATCCAACCGCATCGTCGCCACCATGCGCCTTCATCGGCACCTCAGCCAAAAAGCACCCGTCTACCGCAAAGGACAGAGCGTCAACCTGCTGATCACCGAGAAAACAGCCTTGGGCTATCGCGCCATCGTGGAAAACATCCACGAAGGTCTCCTCTATCACGATACCGTCCAAACTTCCATCACCGTAGGCCAACGGATACCGGGGTTCATACGGGCGTTGCGTGCCGGTGAAAAAATCGATCTCACCCTCGACCCCATCGGCTACCAGCGCGTCGGCTCATTGCGAGATCAAATCCTCGCCAAACTCGCAGCAAACGGTGGAGCATTACCCCTCAACGACGACAGCCCTCCACACATAATAAGAGCCACCTTCGGAGCCAGTAAAAAATCATTCAAACAAGCCATAGGCGCGTTATACAAAGCCAGAAAAATTCGCTTCACCCCAGCCGGAATAGAACGAACCCCTTTATAGTCCCCTCAGAACAACCAACAATCACATCGACGCTTTTACGTAATACCATCCATTCAGGGTAACAGTTGCTTTTGATTCACAGCGATCGGACTTCCGACGGAGATGGGGTGACGGGTCGGGCAGTGGGTGTCGCCGACAGGGATGGCGCTCGGTCTTTAGCCGCGGTTGGAGAAAGGCTTCCATCAGATGGGGATTTTAGTACATTGAGCGCCATGAACCATGAGCGCAGAGCAGGAGCGGTTGTTTTTAGGAATGGAAGCGGGAGAGCCAGCGGGACGGCCCGGAACGCCCGGCGACCAAAAGCGGGATGGATGAGCCAAGGATGGGCCTGGTGCGCGGGGCTGTTGCTGTGGGGCGCGGCGGGACTGCAAGCGGAAACGAAGGTTTTTCGAGCTGGAGCGTACGCGCTGGATATCAGCCCTGAAAAGTTTCCGGCGCATATCGGAGGGAATTTCCTGGACACGCAGTCGAGCAAAGTAACGGATCGGTTGCACGCGAGGACCGTGGTGCTGGACGATGGAGAGAAGCGGATCGCGCTGGTGGTGATCGATAGCTGCATGATGCCGCGGGAGTTGATCGACAAGGGGAAGGAATTGGCGCGGCAGAAAACGGGGATCGTACCGGAGCATATTTTGGTTTCGGCGACGCACACTCATTCGGCCCCGGCGCCCATGGGGTTGCTGGGGACACCGGAGGATGTGGAGTACTCACAGCTGATTCCTGGCTGGATCGCGCAAAGCATCGAACTCGCGGTGAAGAACCTGGAGCCTGCCCGGGTTGGATGGACCAGTACGAATGATTTTGAGCATACCCATTGCCGGCGGTGGATTTACCGGTCGGACAAGATGGGGACGGATCCCTTTGGGAACCGCAACATACGCGCGAATATGCATCCCGGTTACGAAAACCCCGATGCCCTGGGGCCCTCCGGGCCGGTGGATCCTGCGATTTCGATTCTTGCGGTGCAGGCCCTGGATGGGCGGCCGATCGCGGTGCTCGCAAATTATTCGATGCATTACTACGGGTCCATTGGGATCTCTGCCGATTACTACGGGTTGTTCGCAGAAAAGATGGGGAGAATGATCTCACCGAACGGCGAGAAGCCGGCGTTTGTCGGGATCATGTCGCAGGGAACGAGCGGCGACCAGATGTGGATGGATTACGGGCAGCCAGCGAAAAATCCGGGGCTGGAGGCGTATTCGGAAGCAGTGGCAAAGGTGGCATACGGGGCCTATGAAAAGATTCTCTATCACGATTGGGCACCGCTGGCGATGGCGGAGAGCAAGCTGAGCTTGAAGCGCCGGACCCCAGACGCGGAACGGTTGAAATGGGCACGGCAAAAGGTGGAAGAGATGCAGGGGCGTCTGCCGAAAACAATCCCGGAAGTGTACGCTTACGAGGCAATTTACCTGCATGACGAACCGGTGCGGGAGTTGAAGCTGCAAGCGGTGCGGATTGGGGGGCTGGGGTTGGCAGCGATCCCTGACGAAGTTTATGCGCTGACGGGATTGAAGCTCAAAGCCCAAAGCCCCCTGGATACAACGATGGTGATTGAGCTTGCGAATGGGGCGGAGGGATACATCCCGCCGCCGGAGCAACACAAGCTGGGGGGATACACCACCTGGCCAGCCCGGACCGCGGCGCTCGAACCGGAGGCGGAAACGAAGATCGTGGAGGCGGAATTGCGTTTGCTGGAACAGGTAGCGGGGAAACCGCGGCGGGAAGCGATGGAGCCGCAGGGGGAATATGCGAAAGCGGTGCTGAATTCCGGACCGAGAGCGTACTGGCGACTGGATGAAATGACGGGGGCTGAGGCGCGGGATGCCAGTGGGAATCGGCAGGGAGCGACTTACGAGGATGGAATCGCATTTTACCTAGAGGGACCACAGGGTGCGAGTTTTTCGGGAGCTGGAGTGATCAATCGCTGCGCCCATTTCGCAGGGGGGCGGTTGAAGGCGCAGTTGGGAAAGTTCGGAAGTGCTTACAGCGCCGAATTCTTTTTTTGGAATGGGTTTCCGGCAAATGTTCGCGGTCTGACGGGGCATCTTTTCGCACGACAGTCGAGACCGGGCGGAGAGTATGAGCGGTTGTCTATTGGAGGGACGAACCAGGCCGCGGGGATGCTGATTTTCTCGACGAGCCAGGGGGCGCGGGCCCTTGCGGGCGGGACCGGGATCAAAACCCGAAGCTGGAACCACGTCGTAGTGGTGCGGGAGGGGAAAAAGGTGGAGGTCTATCTGAACGGAACTAGGGAGATCAGCGGCGAAGTAGACGCAGCGACGGAGGGGGGGAGTTGGGTTTACTTCGGGGGCGGGGAAGAAAAACCGGATAGCCTGGAAGGCAAACTGGATGAGGTGGCGATTTATGATCGGGCGCTGTCGGCAGACGAAATTGCACGGCATGAGAAGCTTTCCGGATTGGCGGCGTTGCGGGAAGAGGAAGCGCGGCGTTCCCGGCCGATGGTGGAGGGGCTTCCCTTGCCTCAGCAGTACGTCAAGGGAATGGTGGAATCGAAGCCGCTGGCGTTTTGGCGGATGGACCAGGTGGAGGGGATCAAGATTCTGGATGCGACCGAAAATAAAAACCACGCTTGGAAGGAAGAGAGCGTGGCGATTGCGGGGAGAGAATTTTCGGGGAATGGGGCGGCGAGGTTCAACGGGGATCGGATTACAAGCCGTTTGAAGGCGCTGAGCAATGATTACAGTGTGCAGTTTTGGTTTTGGAACGAAATCCCGAACGAATCGCGCGCGGTGACGGGGTATTTGTTCTCGAGGGGATTGGATGGAGCGGAAGGCGCGCCCGGGGAACACCTGGGGATTGGGGGGAGTTACGAAGGGCAGAGCGGAAGGTTGATCGTGTTCAATGGAAACAGGCTGAACAATGTGGTGGCGGGCGTAACGGTGCTGGAACCACGGACATGGCATCACGTCGCGCTGGTGCGAGTTGGATCCAACGTGAAGGTATACCTGGATGGAGACCCGAACCCTGAAATCGATGGGAGGCTTGCGCCGGGATTCGTGGAGGGGGAGGAGCAGATTTTTGTGGGAGGGCGGAGTGATAACTTTGCGAATTTCAAGGGGCGGATCGACGAGGTGGCTGTTTACAGACGCGCGCTGACGGCGGGTGAGATCGCGGCGATGTACAAGCTATCCGGGCAAGCACCGCCACCGAAGCCTGCGCCGCTGCGACCGGAGCCAGCGCGTTCCCCGGCCGATTCGCTGAAGGCGATTCATTTGAAGAGTGGGTTTGATATCGAGCAAGTGGCGGTGGAACCGCTAGTGATGAGTCCGGTGGCGATCGATTGGGGGGCGGATGGGCGGCTTTGGGTGGTGGAGATGGCGGATTACCCGATGGGGATGGATGGGAAGATGAAAGGGGGTGGAAGGGTCCGAGTGCTGGAAGATAAGGATGGGGATGGGGTGTTTGATAAATCGACGGTTTACCTGGATGGCTTGAATTTTCCGAATGGTATCGCGACGTGGCGCGATGGAATTTTGGTGACGGCTGCGCCGGAGATTTTTCTGGCGGGGGGCGACGCAGGGAGTGGGGTGTCGCGGCGGACGTTGCTGACGGGATTCAAGGAAGGCAACCTGCAATTGAGGGTCAATGGTCTGCGCTGGGGTCTGGACAACTGGATCTATTGCGCGAATGGATGGAGCAGCGGCTTAGTGGAGAACGCAAGCGGCGGACCGAAGGTGGACATGGGTGGAAGGGATATTCGGTTCAAGCCCGATGAGGGAGTCGTGCAGGCGGAATCAGGGGTAAGCCAGTTTGGGCGGGAGCGGGATGATTGGGGGAACTGGTTCGGGGTGGATAACAGCCATCCATTATTCCATTACGTGCTTTCGGATCATTACACAGCCCGGAATCCCCATTTCGCACCGCCGGAAGCGAAGGTGCAGGTGATCGTGCCGACGAATCCGAAGGTTTACCCGGCCCGTGCGCCGGAGAAGAGGTACCACAGTTTCGAGCAGAGCGGGCATTTCACCTCGGCGTGCGCGCCGATGATTTATCGGGATGAAGTTTTATTCGGGCCTGGGCGGGAGGAGCACATGTTTGTGTGCGAGCCTTTTCACAACCTAGTGCATCACGAAATTCTTTCGGAAAACGGGGTGAGCTTCAGCGCGCGGCGGGCGATGGATGAACAGGAGAGCGAGTTTTTAACCTCTGATGACCGGTGGTTCAGACCCGTGATGGCGAGGCTGGGACCGGATGGGGCGCTTTGGGTTGTGGATATGTACCGGTTCATGATTGAGCATCCGGATTGGCTACCGCCGGGAGGGAAAGCCGAATTGGAACCGTTTTACCGGCATGGAGAAAACCAAGGGAGGATTTACCGGATTTTTCCCAAAGGCAAACGGCCAGGTCCCCTGCCTCGCCTCGACAAGATGAATGTGGAACAACTAGTCGCCACGCTTGAGTCTTCCAACGGCTGGCAGCGAGACAAAGCGCAGCAACTTTTGATTTGGAAAGCCGATCGGGCAGCGGTGCCGCTGCTGGAGAAAATGGCCACCCGCGAGGGGAACAGTCTGGGGCGATTGCATGCGTTGTGCACGCTGGATGGCATGGGCGCGCTTGCGGCGGAATTGGTGGTCAAGGCACTGGGCGACAGCGATGAGCGCGTGCGGCGCGAAGCGGTGCGGCTAAGCGAAACCTTCGCGAAAAAGAATCCAGAACTGATCGCCGAGTTGAGCAAACGATTGGATGATCCTTCACCGAAAGTGCGACTGCAATTGGCGTGCACGCTCGGGGAATTCGACAAGCTGGAAGCGGGCGCTTTGTTGGGACGATTGCTGGTCCGCAATTACGAAGATCGCTACATCGTGGTGGGCGCGCTGAGTTCCGCGACCAAGCATTGCGCTGCCCTGGATGGGGCGGTTGCCGCGGCCCCCATGGCGGCGGTGAACGCGCTGGCGGAAGATCTTCTGAATATTTCGCTGGCGCTGGGAGAACGCGAAGGGATCAGAAAGCTTTTGCTGAGGATACTCTCGGATGCGAATGGCCGTGTGAGCACGGACCAAATGAGGATTTTGGGACGATTCATCGATGGCCTGGCACGGCGGAAAAGTGCATTCGTCGATTTCGCCGGGCACGGCGACGAAGCCGCAAAAGCCGGAAATCTGTTCGCTGCTGCGAGGAAAATTGCGATGGCTGCGGAGGAATCGGCGGAGCGGCGAAGCGCGGCGATCGGGTTGCTTGGACGCGATCCGGGAGCGCGAGTAGAAGATCTCCAATTGATGAAGCAGTTGCTCACCCCCCGCGTGCCTGGGGAGATTCAGAAAGCGGTGGTTAAATCTCTGGCGAATTGGGGCGACCCTTCGGTGCCGCAACAATTTGCCGACGCCTGGCCCGGGCAACTGCCTGACGTGCGCGGAGCGATGCTCGATGAATTTCTCGCGCGGGAGGCGTGGGCTTTGACGCTGCTCCAATTGATGGAAGGGGGGAAGATCGAGGCTCGGGAATTGGATGCTCCTCGCCGCGATCGTTTGCTAAAGCATAACTCGGAGCGGGTCCGGGACGTCGCGCAAAAGGTATTGGGCGCAACGGTGAATCCCGCGCGCCAAAAAGTCGTGAAAGAATACCGTCCCGCGCTAGCGCTGCAGGCGGATGCAGGTAAAGGATCAGAGGTGTTCACGCGGTTGTGCGCGAGTTGTCACAAGCTCGACAACATTGGCCGGGAGGTTGGCCCGGATTTGAGGGCGGTGGGGAATCGTTCTTCAGAAATACTCTTAACCTCGATCCTTGACCCAGGCAGCGCGGTAGATCCGCGCTACCTGGCTTATAGCTGCAAGTTGGCCAATGACGAGGAGGTTTATGGGATCATCGTGGGGGAAAGCGCGAGCAGCATCACGATGAAATCGGCTGATGGGAACACGCGCTCGATTTTGCGGACCGAGATAGGCTCGCTTACTGGCGCTAAAATCTCACTGATGCCCGAGGGGTTGGAATCGGGAATGACGCCGCAGGAGTTGGCGGACCTGATCCAGTTTCTGCAAAAACTCTGAAAACGCAGGCTGTCGGGCGGCACAAATATTCTGGGAGACCAGTCTGGAGTTTCGTAAGGTCTTGTCTTGTCCCAATAAACTACGTGCCTTACAAAAATCTGCCACCACTGGCGGGACTCTGTTCGATAGACGAGGCGATGAAGCCCGGGCTTTCGGTCCAGGAATGCGTGCGGCGGCTGAAGCGGTATCATTACGCGTTCAAAAGACTGAGCCAGATTCTGACGCCGAGAATCACGGCTGAGCGACGTCAATCGCGGGCCAACCCACAGCAGACTGGGCAGCCCCAGAACCCAGCGTTAATCACACGCTCGTTTTGGAAGTGGCGGAGAATTTGAGCAACCACCCCAACCCTGAGTAACCCTTTGTGGGCTCCGGTGGCCACGAACCGGCTGACACTCGACCCGCAACGGTTTTATCGCCTGCGAGGGTTGTGAACCGGTTTTTCTCGAGGAGATTCCGGCACCGAAGCGCGTTCCGGCAGGGCTGATTTTTGGTAGACTTCGACTCGACAATCGAACCCCCCAAAATCAACGACGCTGCGCCATTTGAGTTTGAGCGCGGGATTCTGGCTCAGAATATGGACAGGATTGGCAAAGACTAGTTTTCCACCGGGTTGGAGCACAGCGGCGGCGACCGACAAAAGATCCTCCACAAGCCGCTGCAAATCTCCCACATGAACTCGTTTGCCCATCGGCGGGTTGGTAATGATCAAGCTAATACTGTTACGTCCCAAACCCTCGACACGGACAAAATCACGAAAATCGTTGCAGACAAACTTGGATCGCACTGGCGGCAATTGAGCCGCCGCAAAATTGGTCTGCGCGATTTCTACGGCTTCGGGGCTTCGATCCGTCCCATACACCCCAAGGACGCCACCGAGACGGGCGCGTTCGATGAGTTCCAAACCCGAGCCGCAGAATGGATCCCATATGACGGCGTTCTCCATTGTCCCAGCGAGCCGAGCAAGACAGGCAGCAAGGGGCGGGTGAGACGCTGCAGGCACATCATTCTGTCGATAACCAAAACGCGGATCAGGCGTCAGCTTGGGTGTTAATTCAACGGAATCGATTCCATCATGAGATCGGATGGCGATCGACCACGGAGCATTTCTCGCATCGTTGAGAATCTCAGGACAGAGCGCGTAGGCCCGAGTCGTTAGGAGTCGCACGGCACCGCGTTGGTGGCCTTTGGACACAAATTCAAGCCGATAACGGATCGATCCCTCGGTGAACGCTTTCAGCAACCGCCGAGAGACGGGCGACGTCATGACTCGAGCCAACGCTTCGATCGTCTGCTCCTCATCCATCGCCCGCACCGAACCCAAGACAAAGCTAAGAAACCCAAAACACCGAAGCGCGTAGAGGTCGCCCAACGTGAACGGCTTGAGCGGCGTGAGCGCAACGAGGCCGCTGCGAACTTCGGCAATGCGGAATTGGCCGCTGGTTCGAATCTGTTCCTCGACCTCATCGCGAACCACTTGCTCCAATCCATAACGGCCATGAAGATGAATACGCAACCCAACGAATTCGCTCAGTGGCTGGTTCATCCGCACTGTGCTTGGACTCTCCGCGCGGGCGAGGCTGGCTCGAACCTTTTGTTCGGTCTGCGCCCCTAACTCGCCCCTCCGTCGGCTCATTTCTTGGAGCGTTGCTGCGCCGCCGATTTTGGAAAGAGTTTGACCTAAAAACTTCTTCTCACGTTCCTGAGTTGTTTTTCTCAACAAGCTCAGCAACTCCGCTTCCTCGCTGAAGCCAGCACCCAACTTCGGCAAAGCCGTCATCGCATACCGCCGTATTCTTTCGTCGGAATCCTGAAGCAACCCGCGCAACCAAAGCCGCACCCGATCCTTCTGCTCCACATTACCGGATTCGGAAAAAACGACACCAATCGCACGAATCAAAGCTACGCGTTGACCGCGCTCTTGGGGCGTGGCGGCATCGAACCGTACCACCTCCTGCTCCCACAGTTGTTCGCACGTGAGAGTGCGCAATTGTTCGTAAAGCTCCTTGGTGGGTTTTTTGTCGGTTCGTTTCATCATTACATCAGCCCCGCAGAGGTTATGCAGAAGCCTAACCGCGATCCTAGCAAGGATGAGCAGCGAGAACACCAAAAAATCTTCTCCCCCTTGCCCGCACAGGATTCCGTGGCACCATAAGGTTCACATGAACAAAATCGTCGGTATCGATCTGGGAACGACCAACTCCTTGGTGGCAGTCATCGAGGCGGGGCTGCCGTTTGTCATGGCGGATGCCGAGGGGTGTCGTCTGACGCCCTCGGTGGTGCATTACGGCGCACAATCAAAGATCCTCGTCGGCCACGCGGCTCAACGGATTCGAGTCCTCGACCCCGCGCACACTTTCTACTCGGTCAAACGCTTTATGGGCCGTCGCGCCAGCGAGATCACCCCAGAGGAACGCTCTGTTTCCTACCCTGTCACAGGTCAAGGTGCCCAGCCCTTGCGATTGGGCGCAGGCCACCCCAGCGTGTTACCCGAGGAAGTTTCCGCCGAAATCCTCAAAAAACTTAAGGCCGATGCCGAAGCGTCCTTGGGCGAACCCATCACGCACGCCGTTATCACCGTTCCGGCGTACTTCAATGACGCCCAGCGCAATGCAACTCTCAAGGCGGGTGAATTAGCAGGGCTTACGGTCGAACGCATCCTGAACGAACCCACAGCAGCCGCCCTCGCCTATGGTCTCCATCGCCTCCGTGAAAAATCCAAGATTGCCGTTTACGATCTTGGCGGTGGAACCTTTGACCTCTCGATTCTTGAACTCAATGAAGGTGTGTTTCAGGTCCTCGCAACCCATGGCAACACACGGCTCGGGGGCGATGATTTGGACAACGCCCTTGTGCAACACCTCGCTCGGTTGATCCACTCCGAGCACTCGCTCGACATCCTGCCGCAACCAGTCCTCGTGGCCCGCGTCCGAGAAGTTGCAGAAACCGCTAAAATTCACCTCTCCACAGAAACCGAGGTTGAGATCTCGCTCCCGTTCCTCACTTCGGCAATCAGTTTTTCAACTCGCCTTACCCGTGCCGAGTTGGAACGAGTCACTCGCGAGATAATCTCCTCCACTCGCGCCCATTGTTTCCGAGCACTTTCCGACGCACAGTTGGAAGCAAAAGAACTCGACCAAGTCATCCTCGTGGGTGGCCAAACCCGCATGCCACTCGTCCGCCAACTCGTCGCTGAGTGGTTTCATTGCCGCGATTTCGAGGCGAGTACAGGCAGCATCCGGCTAGGGTCTGATTACCACAGACCCGAAGGCCCCATGCTCAACACTTCCCAAAATCCAGACGAAGCCGTTGCGATCGGCGCAGCCATCCAAGCTGGGATTCTCTCAGGTGGTTTCAAGGATCTACTCCTGCTCGATGTGACCCCGCTCTCCCTCGGTCTCGAAACGTTCGGTGGACTCATGAACGTCATCATCCCGCGCAACTCGACAATTCCCATCAAAGCAGGCGAGGCCTTCACCACCGCGATCGACAACCAACCCTCCATGCTCATCCACGTCCTGCAAGGAGAACGCGACCGCGCCAAAGATAACTGGAGCCT